>DASZUY010000404.1:0-36870 GCA_035547495.1 Parafilimonas sp.
ATAACGCAGATTCCTTATCGAAAAATCAAGCGCCCAAAAAGTTTGAAACGATGCAGGTTAAAGCCATTAATTATACAGAACTGATACCGGTAATGATAAAGGCAATGCAGGAACAACAGGCGCAGATAGATGCTCAAAATCAGAAAATTGAAGCCTTAACGGAAATGGTAAACCAGCTTTCTAAAACAAACGCAACGGCAAATTCCTTAAACATTGCCGCAGCATTTTTAGGTAATGCTACGCCAAACCCGGCTGATAAAAGCACGAGGATCAGTTATACGCTGCCCGCACATACAGTGAAGGCAACGCTTATTGTATATAATGCAGCCGGGCAAAAGCTTCAGCAGTTGACATTAAACAACAGTGGTTTAATTAATATCAATACTTCCAAACTGTCTGCCGGCACATATACCTATACCTTAATTGCAGACGGTGCGGTGGTTGACACAAGGAAAATGATAATCGAAAGATAAGGTGAAGGTCAAAAGTAAGCTGCGAGCTACAAGCTATAAGCTACAAGCAGAGCGATAGCCTGTCCCGATCTTTCGGGAGAGAAAAAGTATGTGCATATTACATCATGGCAACTTCTTTAATGCATTACCCGATAATACAATGGCAGAGCTGTCTGAAACCTGTGCCTGCAGGTTTTGAATTTGTGCATGGCCAATATCCAGGATTGAATGCCCCTGCACAGTTGCCTGCACAGATCTGAAAGACATTGTCTCATCAAAATTGTTTTGTTCCTGTTTTTTATCTTCTATCAAACTACCATTTGCATCATGAAATTCTATTTTTCCCTGTGTTTGTTTTTCATTTGGGTTCTTTCGATAATCAGGCGACATTTCAAATACAACTGAAGATGTATCGCTTTGATAAACATTTACAGAATCAAGATCAGGGTACATGCTTTCTACTTCAAATTTGGATCTTCCGGTGATGTGAACAGTGATGCTTTTCTGTTTAAGCTTTTGCATTTCGAAATGGGTATTGTTACCGGTAACCGATAAAAGCTCGGGTGAAAATATTCTCACCGGTGCCGCATTTTCAAGATAAAACTTTTCAAAGAGGTTGGAAGGCGAATAATCAAAATTTAAAAACAAAGTATCGTGTTGTACAACCGCTTTTACTTCACCATGATGATACTGAACCCACTCCTGCAGTAAACGCACAGAAGGTTTATCACTTTGTTCATAATAGATGTTCGTGCCATTGCCGCCGGTGATGTTAAGATATTTAAAAGGCTGCTCAAGCACTTTGTTGTACGTCCAGTAAATATCGCTTTTATCAAGTGCATCGTATTGTTTTTTTAAGATCATATTTGATGAAAGCAAGCCGCCCATCATCAGTACGAATATGCCGATTAATATGCGTGTGGTAAGTTTCATACATTATTTTTTAAAATGCTGTTTAACGAATTCATCATACTTCGTTTTAATTTCTTTGAAGTCTATTTTCAGTAAATAAATGTTGCGCAGAAAAACAGGCAGTTCATTTTCTTCAAATTGTTCACGCCTGAAATCTAAAATTCTTTCCATGGCATCCTCTTCAATAAAATAACCAATGCCTCTTTTATTGGTGATGATGTTTTGCTGTTGTAAAAGATCGTACGCACGTTGAACCGTGTTTGGGTTCACTTCTATCTGCACTGCCATTTCGCGAATGCTGATGATCTTCTCTCCCAGCTTCCATTTCTTTAATAATATTTGCTCGCACACGTATTCTGCTATTTGTATGTATATCGCCGGATTTTCTTTAAACTCCATGCAGGTAAATTAAAATTCTTTTTCTCTTAAACGCAATAATGGCAAAAACCATAGAATGACCGGAATAATAAAGGCAATTGTTATATGAAAAAAGTTTTCGAGATTGGTTGGTAAGATTAAAGTGCCGGTTTGTTTGCCCACAGATAAGGTTACATGATCGTACGGACCTGCATCATTCACATTGCTGAAAAACGCGTTTGCTATTAACCAGTTCACACCAAAGATCACCAGCACAATAATACAAATAGCTAAGCCTGTTTTAATGAATGGTATTTTGTTGAAATACAATCCGCCGGTCAGCATTACTCCGGTCAACTGCAAAAACAAAGCATACACTTTCCATGCAATTATTCCGTTCAGATCAAAGTTGTAAACGCTTTCATATTGCTGCTTGTAAAATAACGATGCTTTATCAAGACCGTTGTGATACGCAGTAACAAATGCAGCATCCATGGTATGAAAGAAGAATAAAAAAATGAGCGGGTATAATATGCCTGCCATTAAAATTCCGCACAACCATTTTTCTAAAAAAGAAGCGGGCAATGTTAAGTAAGAAGACCCGCTTGCATTGGTATTAAAATAGCCAAACATAAACGATGAAAGAAAAAAAGCGCCGCCTGCCAAACCCCAGATAAAGGTCAGGTTTTGTGCAGGTCCGAAACCTGCAATTGTTTTTGCAGCCACGTATAAAATAAATGACAACACCAATAAAAGCGCTGATACGCCGATGGTTTGCGTGGGTCGTTCTGCTATTATTTTTTTGAACAGCAGTAAGAATCTTTTTATACTAAACACTTCGCTCATACATTAATTTTTATGAAAGATGGATTTTGCTTTTGCCGGGTTTCCGGTAATGGCATTAAATAAATATTCCAGGTTGATCTTTGAATCTTCACCGGTTGTATTTTCCACTACTACTGCACTCCCTTTTAAAGATGGTTCAGCATACAATATTTCATTTTCATCAGCAATGGTATCTACAATTTTAAAGGATAACTTTTGCGTGATCTCGGCAGTTGAAGCCTGCAACAGCAATTCACCGTTATCAACGATAATGACATGATCAATCAAGTTATCCAGGTCACGGATCTGGTGTGTAGAAATAAAGATCATTTTATCTTCCGTAAAAACAGAGGCAATTAATTTTCTGAATTTTATTTTAGAAGGAATATCCAAACCATTCGTAGGTTCATCAAGCAACAATATTTTTGTATTACAGGCAAGCGCAAAAGCAATGATAAATTTCTTTTGCTGACCAAATGAAAACGTTTTCAGTTTTCCTTTATCCTGCACATCAAGTACATCAAGATAGTTATAGAACTGCTCCTCGTTGAACAAAGGATAGAATGGCGCAAACAATTTTTTATACCCGTTAATAGTTAATGAAGGCACATACACTTCTTCAGGAATAAAATAAATGGTTTGTAAGAAAGAGGGCAATCGTTTCTTTGGAATAAATCCGTTTACCATCAATTCGCCTTTTGTTGGAAATAATAGACCGGTAAAATTTTTTAGTAAGGTTGATTTGCCTGCACCATTTTTCCCCAGCAAACCATAAATACTTCCCACAGGCAGTTTCAGGTTCAGATCTTTATATAAAGGCTTCTTCCTTGTGTATCCAAAAGATAAGTTTTTAATTTCTATCATTAGTGTATTAGTTAAGTAGTACACTGCAAATGTAGAAGTAATTTTTACATGGAGAAATTTTTTTTATCTGCCGCCCTTGTTGGTCACCTAAAAACAAGTGACGCGTAATATTATGAGTCAGCTTGCGCAACAACCATCCATTACACACGTGCAGCGGAACAATAAGGCGCATCACATATTAATTTTAATAACATTTATCAGGCTTCTATATTTGCATGAATTGAAAACTTTATTAAAACCTGCTTTATGAAGAAAATTGTACCCCTGTTAATCGTAATTATTATTTTCTCTTTATCATCAACAGCGCAACACGGAGCCTTAGATACCGCTTTTAATCATAGTGGTTTTGTGCTTACCAATGTTAGCGGAAAAAACAGCAGCTATGGTTATGATGTAGCAATAGACCGCGCCGGTAAAACACTTGTTAGCGGTAAAGTAAATATAGCACCCACACTTACCGAAGCAGTGCTGATGCGGTATAAATTGAATGGCGATTTAGACAGCAATTTCGGGACAAACGGAACGGTGCTGGAATCATTTTCCAACAGTTTCGACAACTTTAGTGCACTGGCTTTACAGCCGGATGGAAAAATTGTGGTGACCGGTCTCAGCATTCGCAACGATTCTTTCTTCGTGCTGTTTGCCCGCTATAACGCTAACGGAACGCTGGACAGAACTTTTCGCACTAAAAAGACGGCTTTGAAATATTACGGATTCGGTGCTGTGGGTTGTATGGTGCTGGTACAGCCGGATAAAAAAATATTATTGTTGCTGAATAACAATGAACCGGTAACCAACAAAGCGCAAACACAGGTAGAGCGTTATAATGAAGACGGCACACCCGACAAGACCTTTGCTAACAACGGCAACTTTACCTATACAGGAGATTTTTGGTTTACAAAGTTCACGATCGATAACCAAAACAGGGTAATTTGCCTGAGCGGCGATGCAGGTTTTACCAGCTTATTGCGGTTAAAAAATAATGGTAAGCCGGATAACAGCTTTGGCACCAACGGACTTATCACCACACGGGTTAGTCCTTATGATGGTTCGGATAACCTCGTAGTGCAACCCAATGGCAAAATAGTTGTATGTGGATTTTTACAGTCGGCCAATTTTGTTGATGATCTTTTTTCCGTTTACCGCTTTAATGCCAACGGCACCCTTGACAGCAGTTTTAATGACACCGGGATTAACAGTACAAGGATCACCGGACTTGATTTCACTTATGATGTATCGCTGCAACCCAGCGGACGAATTATCGCGGTGGGGTACAGCATTACACCAAAGAAAACATATATCACCTTAATGCGGTACAATTCGAACGGCAAAACAGACAGCACCTGGGGAAATAATGGCGTTGATACGGTTGACGCTACCTGGAAGCTAAAGCACTATTCTTATGCCGTGGCATCTGCTGTGTCAGCGGATGGGGCTACGATCGCCGTTACCGGCAACCAGACAGGCAGAAATTTTTCGCAGAACGCTTTTTTAACAGCAAGATTTCTTGTGCATGGCACTGATGATATTGCCGCAGTTACATCTTCGGGTGTGCAGGTTATAAAGAAGGATGAGCATGTACTTGTTTATCCAAACCCTGCCCATACAACGGCAACTATTTCGTTCAGCCTGCAGCAAAACAGCAAAATAAACGTGCGTTTAATAAATACAAAGGGCGAGGTAGTTTCAACAGTCTATAGCGGTTCAATGGATAAAGGTGACCATCAATTAAATTTGAATATAAGTCAGTTACCCGCTGGACTATATACTGTTGTGTTACAAACTGGCAACCAAATAAACAGTATTAAGCTGTTGAAATTTTAAGCGGAAAATGGAAACCAAGAACTAATAGTTGATAAGCAGTTGAAAGTTGTACGCTTGTATATTTCATTTACCGGGAAGAAACTGGCAGCTGAACACAGGAAGCAGGCATTATTTCAAAGCGTCTGCCAGGCAGTATGTCTTTCAAATATGGTTATTAAGTAAGCGTTAAGATAGCCTCCAGCGACTATCCTTTGCAGCACACCCAAAGTCATAAAACATATTGTATGGCATTAACTTACGCGTAACCGGCTACAATTTAATTGCGCCCTTGTTGGTTAGACCAACAATTCTGTGATTATACTGCTCCTGGCATTAAAGCTTTAGTCTTGCGTAAAATAAATTGCCTGTACAAAACGGTATTTTACACGGCGGTTATGTTGCACCGCGGGTTGCCATTTAGGGGAGAGCCTGACTGCCTTCAAGGCAATCTCATCAAACGCAGGATACAAAGGCGTATTTAACTCCACATCGGTCATATTTCCGTCTTCATCTATAACGCCGGTTACCACTACGACTGCTTTATCTGCGTTATCAAATTTATACTGATCGGGAAAGTAAGCATGGTTTGACAAATATTTCTGCCAGGCCTTATTACCACCGGGAAATTGTGCCGGGTGATCTTTATTGGTGGTATCAGCCAAACCATTACCTTCTTCGTCGAAATACTGCTTGTCTGTAAGCAAACCATCCCGGTATGTTTCCAGTGCACTGAGCTTACCGTTTTTATGAAAGTATTGCCATTTACCGTTTTGCCTGTAGCCGGCACTGTACCTTCCCGCTGATGCGGGGTTACCATTATCAAACCAGGACACTTCAACACCACTGCCATCACTGTTCCATACAGCAGAATCCTGTAAGTAACCGTTTGCATGCCATGCATAAGAAGTGCCGGTTTTCTTACCCATGCGGTAAGTAATAGAATCCTGCATCATACCGTTCGGGTAGTAATCAAGCCATAACCCGTCTTTCTTTCCATCCTTATAACTTCCCTCCGATTGCAAACTTTTGTTTGCGTAATAATATACAAATGCACCTTCCTCTATGTTGCATGATGTATCTGTGTAGCTGCCCTGCATTTGCAAAGAACGTTCATGAATAAAATAATCCTTCCGCAGCCAGAGCGAATTCTTTTTATCGAGCGTAGTAAAGAATCTTGCAGTGACAGGTTCGGATGGCTTCCAGTTGAAATCATAGTAATGCTCGTAGTGCTGCGCATTTGCTGTAGTGTAAAAAGTGATGAGCGTTAAAAAAACAAATAGCTTCATAAACAGTGTTTGAGTTGGTGCTGCAATAATAAATAATTATTTGCTTTAGTGATAAGCGGCCGGCAGCATCAATGTGCGTATAACGAGACCCTCCTCAGACTACAAGTATATCACAAGGAGACCACAAGAAGACTACAAGGAGACCAAAAGGAGCGTACAAGAAGACCACAAGAAGATCACAAGAAGATCACAAGAAGACTACAAGGAAGGCCTGCTCTTCTGGTCATTCAAAGGAATTTCTTTTATGAACCTTTTCCCATCAACAGGCAAAACCACGTAATACCTATTTTAAAGCTTATCTTGCAATAATGAACGAAGATTCCATTGTGCATTTTGTTTGCTTTGACACCACGCTTGATATAACGCCTTTTATGCGGAGGTGGGAAGACTACAAACGGTCGGCAAACAGCGATATGGATGTTACAATGCAGCAATCAATAAAAGATAACCCGTTCCGGTATATAGCCCAACACCATTGTACAGCCGGTGAATTAAGATTTGCTTTTACAAAGTCCGCAAAAAGATCGCCCCACGTAGCACAAATAAACATAACGGAACATGAGCTGGGAGGCTACTCCATTTTGCAGGCAGAGCGAACAGGACGTATGCGCACCAATGAAAATAAAATATTTGTTTTTATTCATTCTGCGCAGGCTGATATTGATGCCTACAGGCGTTTAGCGCTACAAGGGAAATTAAATATTTACAGTGCTTATTACGAGAACTGCCGGTATGCTTTTATAATGGAATACTTTATACCTAACGAATATGCCGGCGAACTTGCAACCCGGCTTAGTCAATTTCCGGGTGTTGAAACAGGTGTGTATAAGCAGTATTCACTGCAAAAGGAGCGGCTTTAACGCAGCCTGATGTTCTTTTTTTCTGTTTTGCGTATACCAATCATTTTTGCACATTAGAACGGCACCTGTATGTATGCCGGCGAATATCAAAAGCAACCTGTTGGCATCTCTATTTTTTCAAGACCATACTTTTCAATGATCTCATCAAACTTAGAAAAGTAACAATCCATTGTCTCCACTACTTTGCGGGCAATCAATGTTCGGCATAGCTGACAAAGCACTTAAAATCTGCATAAAAAAATAAATAAATACATACGAATTAAATTTTATATTTACTGTCTCTTCTTTTTAATATTCCAATTTAAACAAAAAAAAATGAAAACGCGTACGCATGTTCTTAAGCCATTATTTGGCTTATGTATTACTGCAATGATATTATCCTGCAATAGCAGTTCTACCAGTGAAACCGCTGCAACTGATTCATCAACTGCGATGGCAGATACAACTGCTGCCACAACAGCACCGGCAACACCTGCCACACCGTTTGATGTAGTAGAGATCATACACACCGTAAAAGATTACGATAAATGGAAAACTGCTTTTGACGCAGACTCCGCCGCCCGCCAGCAAAGCGGGTTATCGTTTGTTGCGGTAGGTAAAGATGCAGACAATCCTAATAAGGTTGAAGTGGTTTTAATGGCATCCGACATGGCGAAGGCAAAAGCTTTTGCCACAGACGCCCGGTTAAAAACTGCAATGACAAACGCAGGCGTTACCGGAAAGCCGGAAATGGATTATTGGCATGTGATAAGGTACAATGCCGCAAACGATAACACGACAAATCCATGGATACAGGTTACCCACAAAGTGAAAAATTTTGATGCATGGGCAAAAGTGTTTGACGGAGAAGGACCTTCTGCAAGGGCAGCATATGGGCTCTCAGATGTTGCGCTGGCAAGAGGTGTGGATGACTCAAACCTGGTACATATTGTTTTTGCAGTTACGGATATGAATAAGGCAAAAGCCAGGATGAAGGACCCCGCACTTAAAAAATTAATGACAAGTGCCGGTGTAATCGGCGCACCCAAGATTGAGTTTTTTAATGATGCGGCCATGAAATAAAAACATGAAGCATTCAATAAAAAATATTGTTTAAAAAGCCGCATAATTTAAAATAATGTTGCGGGTAATGTGATGTAAGTCTCAAAAAATGATAGCTCCTGTTTTTTACAGGAGCTTTTTGTTTTACCCGTATTTTTTCTTTTAACTACTACCGGTTAAACGCCGGAAAAAAAGTATATAAATTCACTTATTTTTCATTTCTTATATTGCATAAGGTTACACATCTAACGGCTTATTCATGCATCATCATAAAACTTATATATGGTACTCTGGATCGTTCTCGCAGTAATTGTAGTGCTTATACTTTGGATAGTAGGCACCTACAACGGTTTGGTAAAAGCAAAAGTAAAAATTGATAATAGCTGGAGTGATATAAACGTATATCTCAAAAAGCGTTTTGATCTCATCCCTAATTTGGTAAATACGGTAAAAGGCTATGCCGCACATGAAAGCCAGACATTTGAAAAAGTAGTACAGGCACGCAATGCCGCTGCAGCCGTTCCGCCGGGTGATGTGCAGGCTTCTGCGCAGGCAAACCAGGTACTGGGTGGTGCATTAAGAAACCTGTTCGCTGTAGCAGAAGGCTATCCTGAATTAAAAGCAAATCAAAACTTTCTCGAACTGCAACAGGCGTTGCAAAATATAGAAGGTGATCTCGGCAATGCACGCCGCTATTACAATGCCACAGTAAGAGATTACAATACTTCCATACAACAGTTTCCCGGTGTTATCATTGCTAACATGGCGGGTTTTAAACCACGTGAATTTTTTGAACTGGAAAACCAGGCAGAAGCAGGAAATGTAGAAGTAAAGTTTTAAATGATCACATGGTGAAGAAACACTTTGCATTTCTTGTTTTTGCATTTGTATTCAGTTATGCACATGCACAGGAATATTTTACCATCAGCAAATATGATGTTGCTGTTACTGTAAATAAAGATGCATCGCTGGATGTGGTGGAAACCATTCATGTTCATTTTACAGAACCCCGCCACGGCATCATCCGTTTTATTCCATATAAATACCAGTTACAATCTTTGCCTGCCGGTACAGCAAAAGCAAACCGGCAATTGGAGTCTGGCGGTTATGCGCACATCATCATACAAAATATAACTGTAGATGGCTGGAAGTTTGATGTAAGTACAGAAGGCGATTATAAGAGCATAAAAATTGGTTCTGCAGATAACCTCGTTAATGGCGACCAGCAATACATCATTCGTTACCGTTTACTCAATGCCATTAATTTCTTTAATGATCATTCCGAACTGTATTTTAATGTTATTGGCGACCGGTGGGAAACAACAATTGATTCCGTAAATTTTTCTGTGCAGTTATATGATGCGCTGCCATCAACACCTGCCTGTTTTGTTGCGACCGGCGCCCCGGGTTCAAGAGAAAATAATACCGTAACACAATGGAGCGATAATAAAATATTCAGCGGTCATACAACTGTACAATTAAACAATAATGAAGGAGTAACCATCGGCATTGTTTTTCCAAAAGATTTTTTAACGCAACAGAACTACAACTTAATAGGTATATGGTGGTTGATTATTCCTGTTGTTGTTTTTATTATTATGTTTTTAGTTTGGAGAAGATGGGGCAAAGATGAAAAGCCAACCATCCAAACAGAATATTATCCGCCGGAAAATACAAGTCCGGGTGTAGCGGGTTATGTAATTGATGATAAATTAGACAGGCGCGATCTTACTGCACTCATTCCTTACTGGGGTGCAGGTGGCTATCTTGAAGTACATGAAGATCAGAAGAAGTCTATGCTCGGTCTCGTAAAAACAAGTGAGTACACATTTATCAAAAAGAAAGAGCTTCCCGCAACAGCATTGAAATTTGAGAAAACATTGTTCAATGGCATATTTGAATCTGGTGACAGCGTTGAGTTGAGTTCTCTAAAAGATAAGCTATACACCACGATGGCGAAAGCTAAAAAAGAATTAAAGGAAGAGATAGACAACAATGCCTATTATTTTAAAACATCCGCAAATATTGGCTGCTTATTACTAGGACTTGCTATTGCCATGATGGCTTCAGGCGTATATGGTTTAATTAATGCAGAAGGTATTTTGTGGCGCGGCATTGCACTGATTGCATCAGGTATTATTACAATCATATTTGGTGCACTGATGACGAAGAAAACAAAGAAAGGAACAGAATTATACCAGAAGCTTTTAGGCTTTAAAGAATTTATCAGGTCTGTTGAAAAAGACAGGCTGCGCGAATTTTTAAAGCAGGATGAAAATTATTTTGATAAGGTGTTACCTTTTGCCATTGTGTTTAACGTTGCCGATACGTGGAAAGATAAATTAAAAGATATGGACATACCGCCACCGCGATGGTATGTTGGTAATTATACAACCTTTACTATGCTGAATTTTATGAACAGCTTAGACCGTTCAATGAATCAAATGTCCAGCACTTTTTACAGTGCACCCAGCAGCAGCGGCAGCAGTGGCGGAAGCTTTGCCGGCGGTGGTTTTTCAGGCGGCGGATTTGGAGGTGGCGGTGGAAGCAGTTGGTAGTTGAAGCGGTGAGGAATGAGCAGTTATTTCACGCAGCCCGGAAGCTTATGGATATTTCTTTTATCAAACATTACCGGTTAGTGGAGAGAAAAAGTAAGCAGGAAATATTGTAATTATTACCGGAAAACAGGCGCAGTATTACCTGGCTTAATTGTATTGGAAGGGTTGTAATAGTAAACAGGATAATTATCTCTTTCAACACTAATGCTACCGGAAATAGAAAAAGTTCTTGCATCATTTACATACATCAGCCCAAGCGATGCACTTGAATAAGCGGCTATATTATGCGGTTGATAAAAATTGATGCCGTTACCGGCTTTATTAATATCAGTGTTGAGAAAAGCCCGGTTAAAGTTTATATAGGTTGGCGCAACCGATACACCCGCAAATGCATACAGGTTATTGTTTAACCTGCGATTTAACTGTAAGCTTAAAGGTGCTGAAACAATAGCAGCACTTCCGCCCTTAAAAAAACTATAACCTGCTGAAAGACCGATATACCTGCTCACAAACCATTTTTTTTGCGTGCTGTCGTAAAGATGATGATCATTTAAAAGGCTGTTGCTGTAAATATTTCCATTAAAGTTTGGGAAAACCGTCTGCGCTTTTAAAGAAGTGAAAATAACCAGTATCATCAACGTTAGAAATAACCGCATAGCAAAAGAATTACTGTATAAAAGTACAGGTTATTCAATAATGATTATGTTATAAATGTAAGAATGTATTGTGCGCCACGAACTGCAAAACATGAACATTGCACTAAATCAAAATAGCATTAATTGAATGATCAGGCGTTAAGAATATTTTTTCCTCAGATGCCGAACAATAAAACGCAAGCAGTAATTACTGCCAGGCAAACAATTGTTGCAGGAAACGTAAATACGCTACAACATCTTCTCCAGCTTTTTTTCTGTATAGCTTATTGCAGCAACAGGCGATTCAAACAATTTTGGTTTACCGTTATCGTCATTCACCGGGTGCCAGTCATCGGCATCCGCTGAAGGTTGCTGCAGAAAATAAAAAGCCGTAAAATATTCGGTTGGAATAATATTAGGGTCATTCCGGTGAACATGGTATGGCTCAATTTTTATCCATACTTTTCTTCCCTTAATAATTTGTTGTTCGGTCATAATTTATCGCATGCAATATTAAAGCCAGTGTTATAATCGTATGAATACTGAATGCAGGCATGAATAACTTTTACCTTTGCAAATAAATAATTTATACTATGGCGCTTCTTTTTGAACCCTTAATGATACGCACTATTCAGCTAAAAAACCGCATCGTTGTTTCGCCGATGTGTGAATATTCAAGTGAAGATGGCTTTGCAAACGACTGGCACCTGGTGCATCTCGGCAGCCGTGCTGTTGGAGGTGCAGGTTTGGTGATAACAGAAGCAACGGCTGTATCACCCGAAGGCCGTATTACACCAGACGATCTTGGAATATGGAAAGATGAGCACATAGAATTTTTAAAACGCATCACTACATTCATTGTGGCACATGGTGCAGTGCCGGGTATTCAGCTTGCGCATGCGGGAAGAAAAGCAAGCCATTCAAGTCCATGGAAAGGCAATCGCCCTTTAACAACAAAAGAAGGCGGCTGGGTAACGCTGGCGCCGAGTGCCATTGCTTTTAAAGAAAATGATCCGCTGCCCAGAGCAATGCGCATAGAAGATATCGAACAGCTAAAAAAAGATTTCAGAGATGCTGCTATAAGAGCAATGCAGGCAGGGTTTAAATTAATTGAAATACACGCTGCACATGGTTACCTGCTGAATGAATTTCTTTCACCTTTAAGCAATCAGCGCACAGATAATTATGGCGGCTCTTTTGAAAACCGTGTAAGATTATTGCTGGAAGTTGTTGACACCGTTCGCTCAGTATTTTCAGAAGAACTACCCTTGTTTGTAAGAATATCTGCAACAGAATGGGTAGAAGGTGGGTGGAATATTGAAGACTCGGTTCAACTGGCAAAGCTTCTAAAAGATAAAGCGGTTGATATGATAGATTGTTCTTCCGGTGGTAATTCGCATCATCAGCAAATACCGGCAAAGCCTTTATACCAGGTGCCCTTTGCTGAAACGATTAAGAAGGAAGCCGGCATACCAACTGCTGCTGTCGGATTAATAACAACTGCAGCAGAATGTGAAGAAATATTGCAGCGCGGGCAGGCAGATCTTATCGTTATGGCAAGACAGTTTTTGCGCGAGCCTTACTTTCCATTGCATGCAGCCAAACAACTCAATACAGATGTGTTATGGCCCGTTCAATATGAAAGAGCAAAACCAAGATAGAAAGAAACATGACAAGGATCGGGTTAATATCAGACACGCATAATTATCTTGACGATGCCATATTAAAACATTTGGAAAGTTGTGATGAGATATGGCATGCCGGTGATTTTGGAACAATAGATATTGCAAACAGGTTACGTGCAGTAAAACCATTAAGAGGTGTGTATGGAAATATTGATGGTTACGACATACGCAGTGAATTTAGCGAACAGCTTTTGTTTTATTGTGAGGAAGTAAAAGTCTTCATGAAACACATCGGCGGCTATCCCGGCAGGTATGCAGCTGGTGTAAAAGATGTAATTATAAAAGAGCATCCGCAACTATTTATATCAGGTCACTCGCACATACTTAAAATAATGTATGATGATAAGTTACATTGCCTGCATATGAATGCCGGCGCTGCGGGATTACAAGGCTGGCATAAAGTAAGAACCTTAATAAGGTTTGTAATTGATCAGAAAAAAATAACCAACTGTGAAGTGGTTGAACTTGGCAGCAGGGTGATAAAAGAAAGCATTAAGCTGAAGCGTAATTAATCTTTCACTATAATATTTGGCATCAGGTAAAATTCATACGTATTTAATCCCGATGTTATTGAGGGATCATTTTCTGCAAGTGCTTTTGCTTCGCCTTCGTCATTCACCTGTATAATACCCATACCAAAAGCGCCATCCGGATGCAGTACCGGTCCAAATGCAATCACCTTTCCTTCATCCATATTCTTTTTCCAATAAGAAATATGTTGTAACATGATGTTTCTTTCATCCGGCGTCATATCCTGCGCAAAACTCGCACGTGGCGGAATGAGTTTAAAGAAGTATGTCTTTTTCATAAGCCTTAGATGAATATAAATTCAGTTAAAAAAATTCAGTAACTAACGATGTGTTGTTTTTTGAAATAGCGTTCATTGAACCAGCGCTAAGTTATCAGGTAATAATTTAGATTTTTATTCGCTTCCATTTATTACTTCTGATATATACATAAGAAGGAACCAGTAATGTTATCCAGTAAATCCATTCACTCATCCAGCCAATACTTATGGAGAGATAAAAATATTCCATCACCGTATACACATAAATGCAATAAATAGTAATAGCAATTATTTCAACAACAAGGTTGCGCCGCGTATTACCAACACCAACCACTGCATTCAGCCAAACAACAGAAACAGATTGCAACACCAGCGCCAGTGAAATAATTCTTGTAACAGGCATTGCAGCAAGAATAAAACTTTCGCTTTGCCCGTAAATACTTAAAAATGGTTTTGTAAAAATGTTGATGAGCAAAGCAATGCTTACAGAAAACAGCAACGCAATTTTCATTATTTTAAACACCAGTTCTTTAACGCGATGCTGTAACTGCTGACCAATAACATTACTCACCATGCTGTTGGATGCGGATGCAAACGACCATGCAAAACATCCGAAAATACCAAACATATTGCGCATGATGTTTGAAATAGCAAGCGGCTCTGTACCGTGATGCTCGATCAGTATATAAAAGAATTCCCAGCTTGCCACACTTATTGCAAACTGAACCATCATAGGTGAAGATTGTTTGAGAATAAGTTTTATTGAATTGCGATGCAAAGCCGCGCTTTTATACATGTGCAGTTGTTTACTTATACCTTTAAAATGTATCACCGAAAAAATAGTGATCAATCCTGTGAACTCTGCAATAATGGAAGCATAAGCAGCACCATTAAAACCTAAATCAGGAAAACCAAAATGACCAAAAATAAAAGCGTAATCAAAAAATATATTCGCAACGGTTTCTGCAAGCGTACCAATAATTAAATACCTGCTTTGATTGATACTGATGAGCAAAGCATTGCGCATTTGATAGATATATAAAAAAAATAATCCCCAGATACGAATGCGTAAAAACGAGATCGCCATTTCAATATCCTGCTCGTTATGCAGCGCCGTTTTTAAAATAGCAGGCGCAATAAAATAAGTAATCAAAATGCTGCCAATTGCAAATGCAACAGCTATGCGCACTGCCTGTAAAAAAAGTAAACCAATTTCTTCAATGCGATTCTCTCCTGCCCTCCTGCTCATCAGCGATTGCAAACCGCTGCTTAAACCAAAACCAATTACACCAAACACTAAATAATAAATACCTGTAATGCCTGCAATGCCCAGCGCCTGCTCACTTAAATGACCAAGAAAAATATTATTCGTAACAAAATTGATGTTGGGCACAAGAATAGAAAGCGCAACCGGCAATGCGATATGCAATATTTGTTTGTTGCTTATTTCTACCTGCAGTTTCATCTGATGATCCTGGTTTTTTATTTGCCCGATGGAATTCGCCAGCTCATTTCATGCGGGCGGCAAAGCTAATGAAGTTGCAGATGGTTCATAGTTCATTGTTCATAGTTTTTATTAACGCCTCAACTATGTACCATTACCTATGAACTATTACCTATTTTTATGCGCATGGAGCCGCTTAAAGAAGAGATAAACATAGAACTGCCGCAACCGGAGCCTGTAAAAGAAAAAGCCAGCAGGCTGCGCTTTGCATTCAGGTTTGCATTTATCTGTAATGTTTTTTTTATTGTTTGCATGATATTGCGGTATACAACGCTGCCTGACTATCTACCGCAACCGGTAATTGAACTGTCTATTATTTTAGGATGGCCGGCAATAATAATAAATCTTCTCAATTTTATTCTTGCATTAATTTTAATTTCACGCATCAGGCGCAGGCAAATTCCGCTGTGGCTTTTATACACCAACATTATTTGTTTTATTCTCGAAATTTATTTTTTCTTTATACTGCATGATTAATCAAATACTAAAAGACAAACCAACCAAACTGTTTCTTGGCTTTACTGCTTTTTTTGTTGCAAACGCTTTGATAGCAGAATGCATCGGCACAAAAATATTTTCCCTGGAAAAATTGTTTGGCTTAACACCATCAAACATAACCTTGTTTGGCGAAAAAGGATTATCATTTAATCTTACCTGCGGTGTTTTGTTATGGCCGTTAGAATTTGTAATGACGGATATTGTAAATGAATTCTACGGACCAAAAGCTGTGCGTCGCATTAGTTATACGGCTGTAATTTTAATCAGCTATGCATTTATAATGTTTTACGGAAGCATTCATGTGCCGCCTGCAGATTTTTGGATCACAACTAATCAAACAAAAGGCATTGACAACATGCAAACTGCTTTCAACGGAATTTTCGGACAAGGCATGTGGATCATACTCGGAAGTCTTACTGCATTTCTCGTAAGCCAGATCGTTGATGTAACCGTTTTTCATCACATAAAAAGAAGAACAGGTGAAAAATATGTGTGGCTGCGCTCAACAGGATCAACATTGGTTTCGCAATTGGTAGATAGTTACATTGTGTTGACCATTGCATTTAAGTTTGGCAGCAACTGGACTTGGCCGGAAATATTTGCAGTAGGTACGATGAACTACATTTATAAATTCACACTCGCTATTATTCTAACGCCGGTAATAATTATTGCTGAAAAAAGAATTGAAAAATATGTTGGTCATAAAACTGCCATGCAAATGAAAAAAGTAGCGATGGGTCAAAAGCCCGATGCATTTGAAAATATTCCAACAGCAGGTTGAACAGTTTACAGTTTGTAGTTTTTAGTTTGTAGTTTATGCATTCTTATCTTCTTCCTTTAGAAAAAACTTTTCAGCAACATGCCAATAAAACAAAAGCAGCCGGTGCGAAAGCTTATCTTTTAAACCAGTTCGAGTTTTATGGACTTATAATGGCTGAACGCAGAAAAATCTGCAAAGACTTTATAAAATCAAATCCAATATCATCCATAGCAGAAATTGAGAAAATCGTAAAACAAGCATGGCAATTACCCGAAAGAGAATGGCAATATTTTGCGCTTGAATTATTAGCGCATTATAAAAAGCAATGGAAACTATCAACCATAAAAATTATTGAATATTGTATAACACATAAAAGCTGGTGGGATACAGTTGACAGTATTGCAGATGCATGGGCAGGTGAATATTTTAAATTGTTTCCTGAACAAATGATAAGCATTACAGGCAAATGGAACCAATCAGAAAACATGTGGTTACAGCGTTGCAGTTTATTGTTTCAGAAAAAATATAAAGACAAAACCGATACTAAATTGTTTTCGAAATACATTAAACATCTTGCATCTTCAAAAGAATTTTTTGTTCGTAAAGCAATCGGCTGGTCGTTGAGAGAATATGCCAAAACAAATCCATCATGGGTAAAGAATTTTGTTGAATCGAATGAACTTTCACCACTCAGCAAACGTGAAGCACTAAAACATTTTTAATTCACCGTTCCCGTTTAACGGTTTACCCTTACTCATTCCTTATTTGTTATTATTCATTTTCCATTACTAATTCTTCATTGTCAACTGTCAACTGTCAACTGTCAATTGCTCTTTAGCATTTTCACCACAATCTTATCAATCGGCAACGAAACAGATTCCTCGTTCAATTCATTCCATTCAATCCATCTTAATACCTCACTTTGTCCATGCGGATCTGCAATTTGATGCAATTCAAAATCGAAAACTTTTGTTTTTATATTTAAACCGCTCACATCTGCTGCATGCACAAAATAATAAATAGAAACAATTTGGTCGTTCGGATTAAAAGCAGATTGCTGGTAATAATCGGTTGTATAAATATGTTCCCCAACAATAACATCTAAACCTGTTTCTTCTTTAAACTCGCGCTTTAAACAATCACGAGTGCCCTCACCCAATTCCAGTCCGCCGCCGGGAAATTTTGTAAAATAATCACCGCGAATAAATTCATCGCTTACTAGAACTTTTTTATTCTCATCCATTAAAATTCCGTAAACACGGATCGTAAATTTTGTTATTGCCATTTTGCAAGTTTAATAAATAACATTTACGTTCATAATGAGGAAAAAAATCTTTTCAAAATGACCTCACCTAAATCCTCTCCAAAGGAGAGGACTTCAGACCAAAAAATTTTAAAAGCATGATTTAATATAACCTGTTGCCTTCTTACCCCTCTCTTTCGGAGAGGGGTTGGGGTGAGGTCTAAATAACAACTAAACCTGTACTTAAATTCATTTATATTTATGGCCTGTCAAAAACTTTTTTATGAGAACAATTTTAATTCTGCTCATCGCAATCACCTGCTTTTATAATTTTTCATTTGCACAACAATCGCCTTTCGATACAACTATTTACGGACGCAATGATGCGGCCGGTCATTGGTTGCAAACACGTGGCTTTAAAATGTATTATGAAACTTATGGGCAAGGCGAGCCGTTGTTGATCATTCATGGCAATGGTGGTTCCATCAATAATTTTCTTTACCAGATTCCCTATTTCTCAAAAGAATATAAAGTGATATTGGCTGATAGCAGGTCGCAGGGAAAATCTGTTGACAACAGCGATTCTTTAAGTTACGAAATGATGACGGATGATTTGAATGCGCTGCTGGATTCTTTGCATCTCGATTCATGTTATGTAATTGGCTGGAGCGATGGCGGCATTGAAGGTTTGATGTTGGCTATTCGTCATCCGGATAAAGTAAAAAAGCTTGCAGTAACCGGCGCTAATCTTACACCTGATACAAGTGCAGTTGATCCATTCGTTTATAACTGGGCAATGAATTATAATAAACAATTAGCAGCAATGCCCACAACAGACACGGTTAAAATTATGCGCAAGCTGGCGCATTTACTTTCTTATGAACCGCATATTTCATTAGATCAATTGCATACGATAAAATGTCCGACACTTGTTATCGGCGGCGATCATGATGTGTTGTTACCAAAACATACAATGCTTATCGCAGATAATATTCCAAAGTCTTATTTATGGATCATTCCCAACTCAGGGCATTCAACACCTGTATTTAAAAAAGACCAGTTTAATGCAGTGGTGGATGATTTCTTTAAAACACCCTACAGAAAAATAGAGGGCTTTGGAAGGTTTGAATGATCAGCTATCGCACATCTTACAACTCCAGTCTTCCAGTATAAAAACTATCACTGGCATTGGTTTCATCATTGCTCAAAAAACCAATCCACGTTTCAACAGCGTAGCCTTTTAACGGGGAAGTTTGCAAGATGGCTTCGCAATCTTTGCGCCTGCCGGCATTTAGGTTAAACATTGCATGGTTCAATGCTTCACAATAAGCAACCAATATTACTTTGTCTGTTGCAGCAGCAGTGCCTGTATCACTGTTATCGCTAAAACTAAAATAGATATTTCCATCTGTCATGGTTGTTGCGGCTGCGTGTAATGCCTGCGGCAGTTTGCCTTTTGATATCATCACCTGCGGATAAGATAAATGTATATCGGGATAATTTCCCAGCAATGCCTGGTTCATCAAAACACTGGTAACGCGGTTATAGCCCGTACCATAACTGCCATAAGCAGGAAACGTTTTATTAAAAAATCCTGTGCGGCTAAATGCTTTTGTAAAGCGGTTACACACTTTAATTTTTTCCAGTTGCTCCGTTCGTAAAGCGGTGTGTTTGTACCTTACATTAGACGTACTGGAGCGAAGAATGTTTTGTCCGTTGCGCAGGTAACCTGTTACTGGTCCAATGGTGCCAACGAAACTACCTAAAATACCGGTGTTGGTTTTTGCCATGATGCTGAATATTGGATGTTTAAAAAAATGGCTGCTGCAGTTTAGTTTAAAAGCAAGCAGTTCGGTTTTATATATTACGAATAAAGTATTTAATTATTGTTTTAAAGCAAAAATAACCGGTATATAATCGCTGGTTGTTCGCCGCTATAATCGAACAACTATCGAACAACAATCGAAGAACTATCGAAGAAAAAACAAAGAAATGGCTTTTGATGTGCGCTAATGACACCTTATATGCACTTAAGAGAATAATAAATTTGAAGTGTGAGAACTTACATTGCTTATTTTTAATTTATGCGGCTTACAAAAAAAGATTTTGATGCAGTAGTTGTTGGCTCCGGGCCAAATGGTTTAGCCGCTGCCATTACTTTACAGCAACAGGGTCTTTCTATTTTATTGGTTGAAGCAAAAAATACATTAGGTGGTGGCTTGCGTTCGGAAGAATTGACCTTACCCGGGTTTACACATGATGTTTGTTCTGCGGTGCACGCGCTGGCAGCAAGCTCACCTTTCTTCTCAACATTGCCGTTAAACAATTTCGGACTTGAATATATTTTTCCGCCGGTTGCAGCGGCACATCCTTTTGATGATGGAACTGCAGCAGCGTTGTATCAATCCATAGAAAAAACGGCGGCAACTTTAAATGATGATGCAGATTTTTATAACAAGTTCATGAATGATCTTGTTGAAGATTGGCCACTGATAAATGAAGTTATTTTAGGTCCGTTTAAATTTCCGAAACATCCTTTTGCTGCCGCGCAGTTTGCATATTATGCATTGTCTTCCTCTTATCATTTCGCAGAAAAAAATTTACACAATAAACAATCGCGTGGATTTTGGGCGGGCATGTCGGCGCATTCTATTCAACCGCTTACAAACTATGCTACATCTGCTTTTGCAATGATGCTTTTAATGCTTGGTCATCTCAAAGGATGGCCGGTTGTTAAAGGAGGTTCGCAAAAATTAGCAGATGCATTGGTAGCATATTTTATTTCTTTAGGCGGAAAGGTTGAGATGAATACAACAATAAATTCGTTGCAGCAACTTCCATCATCAAATGCAGTGTTGTTTGATGTAACACCAAAACAATTATTAAAAATTGCAGGACAAAAATTTTCATCTTTCTATCAGCGGCAATTAAAAAATTATCGTTACGGAATGGGTGTTTATAAAATTGACTGGGCTTTGGATGCGCCTGTTCCGTTCACAAATGAAGTTTGCAGAAATGCTGGTACGGTTCATCTTGGAAATACACTTGAAGAAATCGTGTTAAGTGAAAAACTTACTGCAAACAACAAGCATCCTGAAAAACCTTTTGTGTTATTTGTGCAGCCAGGTTTGTTTGATGAAACACGTGCACCAAAAAATAAACAAACAGCATGGGCTTATTGCCATGTACCGAATGGTTCTTTAGAAAACATGACGGATAAAATTGAACAGCAGGTCGAACGTTTTGCACCGGGTTTTAAAGAACGCATTTTGGCGCGACATGTAATGAACACAAACGAACTGGAAGATTATAATGCAAATTATATCGGCGGTGATATTAATGGCGGCAGACAAGACATCACACAAATATTTACACGACCTGCTTTAAGATTTTCACCCTACAGAACTTCTGCAAAAGGAATTTATATATGCTCCTCTTCTACTCCACCCGGTGGTGGTGTGCACGGCATGTGCGGTTATCATGCAGCAAAGCGTGCATTAAAAGATATTTTTCGTGTAAAAATTTAATGCTGATATTTATTGATATAGCTGAATAAAATTTTAAAATCAAAATGACACTTGCTTTGCAAAGCGAAAACAATATTTGGCCGTTATGGAAAAAAATATTGTTTCGTTTCTTTTTTATCTATTTGATTTTACGCGCAGCGCCATGGATGTTGTTTAATAATATTCCCGGTGTTTATGCTGTTACAAAATATTATAACAAGTTTATTGACCGGATCATTCGCGCATCCAATACATATATTTTTCACGTTAGTAAAGTATTGATAAAAACGCAGGGCACCAGTGATGCCTCATGGAACTGGGCGCAGTTTTATCTTTATCTATGCATAGCAGTAACGGGTTGTATAATATGGTCGCTTATTGAGCACAGGAAAACCAATTATGTCAAATTAAATTATTGGCTGTGTCTTATCGTTCGCTATTATCTTGTCTTCCTCAGTTTTTATTATGGCTTCGCAAAGATTTATTTACAACAAATGCCTTATCCAAGTCAAAGCCAAATGGCAACGCCGGTGGGAGATCTGTTGCCGATGCGTTTAGCGTGGGTATTCATGGGTTATTCGAAAGGCTATGAAATGTTTGCAGGATTTATGGAAGTAGTTGTTGGTATTTTATTATTGTACAGAAGAACAACAACATTAGGTGTATTACTTGCAGTGGCTGTTTACAGCAATGTCGTAATGATCAATTTAAATTATGATGTACCTGTAAAACTTTTTTCCATAAACATACTTGTGTTCTGTTTGTTCTTATTAGCAAACGAATTAAACCGCATACTGTGTTTTTTTGTTTGGAATAAACCTGCACCTGTTTCCAATCTTTACAATTATTCTTACCCAAAAAAATGGATGCGTAATGCAGCGTACATTTTAAAAATGCTTTTTATTATTTCTGCTTTTGTTATACCGGTTTTAAATCATGGGGAGATACGGTATGCTTATCATCCGCCAGTATCTTCCAAATCAAATCCAATAAGACCTGGTTTTTATGATGTGACACTTTACAAGATCAATAACGATACCATTTCGCCGCAGGATTCTATGCGCTGGCAAAACGTAATTTTTGAAAATGGCGCTCAAACAGGAAGTATTAAAACAGCAGACACAATTTTCAGGCAGCGATATAGAAGAGGTTATTTCCGTTTTGTTGCAGATACATCTCAACATACTATCATGTTTGGAAAATTACCCACCGATAGTGCCATGCGTACCGATGTTGTTCTATTCATGCATTATAAAATTCCAAATGATAGTATCATTCAACTTTCTGGTAAAGAAAATAATGATTCGCTGTTTATAGTTTTACAAAGAACCAATTATCATTTTCCATTAGCAGAAAAACAGTTTCACTGGCTGAGTAATTATAACAGGTAAGACCAATTAGCTAATTAATTATTCCGTCCTCAAACTTTTCGCCGGATTGGTAAGTGCCGCTCTTATTGCCTGGAAGCTTACTGTAATAAGTGCAATTAAAGTAGCAAGTAATCCTGCTTCCAGAAATATTAAAGGATCTAAATGCACACGGTAATCTTTATAATCCTGCAGCCAGTTATTCATGATTAATGCAGCCAGCGGAAATGCAATAAGACAGGAAATAGCAACGAGTATTATAAACTCTTTTGATAACAATCCTGCAAGACCGCCAGTGGTTGCACCTAATACTTTTCTGATGCCAATTTCTTTAGTGCGTTTTTCTGCAGTGTATGCTGATAATCCAAATAAACCAAGGCATGAAATTACAATCGCAAGTACCGCAAATACACCGGCTAATTTTCCAATTAATGATTCTGTTTTGAATAATTGATTGAACTGATCATCAACAAAACTGAGATCAACAGGATATCCCGGATTATCATTTTTAATTACTGATTCAATTCTTGCAAGCGCAGTTTTTATATCTGCACTTTGTTTTATGCGAACCGTTAAAATGTTTACGTTTGATGTATCAGAATATAAGATCAACGGCGAGGCAGGCGCATACATGGAGTTGTAAACAAAGTCTTTTATCACACCAACAATATTATATTTTTCTTTTCCATCATTGCGTGTAAGAAAACTACCAACCGCATTTTTTGTAGTTAATAATTTTGCGAGTGCTTCATTTATAATAATGTTATTAGTATCAGATTTTATATCGCCGTAAAAATCTCTGCCACTCTTTAAATGCATACCCATTGTTGAAATATATTCCGGGCTTACTGTTTCAACGGTTATCAGCACTTGTTTATCTGCAGCTTTACCCGGCCAGGAAAAATCGCCTGTATTATTACCTAACTGTAATACCTGGTTATTGCTTAAACTTGCATTTTGCACTACGCCGGTTTGCATCAAATCATTTCTTATTACACTAAAATTTTCTTTCATCTTTCCGCTTAAACTTGTATAAACAAGTCCTTCTTTATTATAACCGAGATCGCGGTTTTTTACATGTTGTATTTGCTGGTAAATAATAATGGTACTAATGATGAGTGTAACTGAAATGGCGAACTGCAATACCACTAAGCCTTTTCTTATAAATCCTGCACTTCCTGTTTTTATTTTCAATCCTTTTAAAACAGTTACAGGATTGAATGAAGAAAGATAAAATGCAGGATAGCTGCCGGCAATTAAACCACACAATAACGTAATCAATAACAATGCGCCAATGTGTGAAGGATAAAAAAGATGAAGTTCCAATTGTTTTTCAACAAGTGTATTAAATGCAGGCAATGCAAGCACTATAATAACAACCGCCAGTATGGCTGAAAGAAATGCCATAAAGATTGCTTCGGCGATGAATTGTGTGATCAACTTGTTTTTTGCAGCGCCTAAAACCTTTCTTACGCCTACTTCTCTTGCACGTTGTTCAGAACGTGCAGTGGCAAGGTTCATAAAATTTATACAGGCTATAATTAAAATGATCCATGCAATTAAACTAAACAGGTTTACATATTTTAAACGGCCTTCTTTTTCTTTTCCGTTATTATCAAAGCTATTCCACAACCGCCAGCGGTTCATTGGGTAAATTGACATGTGTGCACTTGCACCATCATATTTCGATTGTATATAACCGTATAATTTTTTATTAATGGCGCTGGTATTTGCATTTGGCGTTGTTTCAACATAAGTAATAATACCGTTACTCCCCCATTCTTTCAGCCAGGTGTTATCGTTCAAATAAATATCAAACGGCGCAAGCCAGTCGAACTTAAATGAAACATTTTTCGGAAGATCTTTTATTACACCCGTTACAATATAACTCTGTTTGTTATTTACTTTTAGTGATTTGCCGATGACATCTGTGGTACCAAAAAACTTGTTTGCCATTGTTTCATTCACCACAATTGAATACAAATTATTAAACGCAGCAGAAGCACTGCCTTTTATAAATTGCAATTGAAACATCCTAAGAAAATTAGAATCTACAAACATGCCCTGGTCATAAATATTTTTATCATCAACAGAAAACAATAAGCTGTTTCCCCAGGTGGTGCGTGCAGTACTTTTTATACCGGGAATTTCTGCTTTCATCGACTGCGCCATCGGACCGGGTGTTGCATCAAACGTGAAAGTGGTACCATCATAGGTTTGTTGGTCCTTCACTACATAAAGATTATCGCGGTTGCTGAAATAATGATTATAGGTCAGCTCATCTTCTACCCATAAAAAAATTAATGCAGAGCATGCAATGCCAACAGCAAGTCCAAAAATATTTAAGAAGCTGTATGTTTTATTTTTCCAGAGATTGCGGAAAGTAGTTTTTACGTAATTGCGGAACATAACGATGTTTTAAGTTTTGCGTTCTAAGTTCTGTGCTGAATTTACCAATGCTTGTGCCAGTGCTGAAACTCTTTGCAGCTAAAGGTTTTAGAAGAACATGATTAAAAAAAGTGTACGAAAACGAACAGTATTTGTTACAGGGGCGAACGCCAGGTGTCAGACACCTTACTTCACTATTCTTCACTCCAGGCCTGTGCAGCTTTAATGGCACGCTGCCAGCCTTTTATTAAATTATTTCTTTCCGGTAATTGCATCTGCGGCGCAAATGTTTTCTCAACCTGCCATTGATTGGAAATAGAATCAAGATCTTTCCAGTAACCAACCGCAAGACCGGCAAGATAAGCTGCACCCAATGCAGTTGTTTCTGTTATGTGAGGGCGCACAACTTTTGTGTTTAGTATATCACTTTGAAACTGCATTAAAAAATTATTGGACGTTGCACCGCCGTCAACGCGTAATTCTTTTACATCAATACTGGCATCTGCTTTCATTGCATTAATCATATCCATCGTTTGATATGCGATGCTTTCCAACGCGGCTCTTGAAATATGCGATGATGTTGTACCACGTGTTATACCCACCATCATTCCTCTTGCATGCTGATTCCAATACGGCGCGCCTAAACCCGCAAAAGCGGGAACAAAATAAACGCCTTCATTTGATGCAACTTCATTTGCTAACTTTTCTACATCCGCTGCATGTTGAATTACGTGCAAGCCATCACGCAGCCATTGCACAACGGCACCTGCAATAAACACACTTCCTTCCAGCGCATAAAAAGTTTTATTATTGATTTGCCATGCAATAGTTGTAAGTAAATTATTTTTTGAAATTACAGGTTGTTCGCCCGTATTCATCAACATAAAACAACCTGTGCCGTAAGTGTTTTTTATCATGCCGGGTTGTGTGCACATTTGCCCGAATAAAGCTGCCTGCTGATCACCGGCAATACCTGCAACAGGAATATTTTTAGCGGATAAAACATTTTCGGTGTGACCATAAACTTCACTGCTGCTTTTTACCTGCGGCAATATTGATTTTGGAATGTTGAACAGCTTGAGCAATTCGTCATCCCATTGCAATGAATGAATATTAAACAGCATGGTGCGCGATGCATTGGTAACATCTGTTGCGTGCACCTTGCCTTGTGTGAGATTCCATAACAACCAGCTATCGATCGTACCAAAACACAATTCATTTTTATTTGCTTTCTCTCTTGCACCAGCAACATTATCTAAGATCCATTTCAGTTTTGTTGCAGAAAAATAGGCGTCTATAATTAATCCTGTTTTTTGTTGAATGATTAATGCATGATCTTTTTTGAGCTCATCACAATAAGCAGCAGTTCTTCTATCCTGCCAAACAATTGCATTGTATAAAGGTGTTCCTGTTTTCTTATCCCATACAACGGTGGTTTCTCTTTGATTGGTGATGCCAATGGCTGCAATATCATTTACGGTTAAACCGGCTTTAGTTATGGCTTCTGCTGCGGTGCCGAGTTGTGTGCTCCATATTTCAAGTGCATTGTGTTCCACCCAACCGGGCTGCGGAAATATTTGCGTGAATTCTTTTTGTGCAACAGAAACAATATTTCCTTTTTCATTAAAAATAATAGAACGGGAACTGGTTGTTCCCTGGTCGAACGACAAAATAAATTGTGGCATGAAGCAATAGTTTTTTCAAAATAAAAATAAATTCAGAAGTTTTGTCCAGTTTATTTTCTTCTGCTTGTAATAATCGTAACCAAAAATTTAAATCATGAAAGAGTTTGTATTAATTTTCAGAACATCGCCCAACCCGGATTTTAAACCAACGCCGGAACAACAGCATCAAATGATCACAAGCTGGATGAACTGGATGGGTAGTATTGCCGCGCAAAATAAATTAGCCAATAACGGAAGCCGGCTGGGCATTGCTAATTCGAAAGTGGTGAAATCAAAGACTGTTGTAACGGATGGACCTTACACAGAGATCAAAGAATTCGTGAATGGGTTTATCATTGTTAAAACAGATACGCTTGATGAAGCAGTTGAGATTGCAAAAGCATGCCCGATGGTTGGCACCGGTGGATGTGTAGAAGTAAGACCTGCTGTTACGCCGGAAGACAACAGTTAATTAAAGATCGCATTTCGGAAAATAAAAGCAACTATTCAGAAGATGGTTGCTTTTTAATTTTGCGAATTTAATCAGGCACAATTCATGTGAGCTTTATTCAAAATAATTTCTATGAAAGCAATAACGATTCATGCATTTGGCGGACCTGAAGTTTTAAAGCTCGAAGATGTACCTGTGCCAAAACCTGCAGCAGATGAAGTACTGATAAAAATTTATGCGAGTGGAGTTAATCCTGTTGATTATAAAATTCGCAAAGGTGCACGCAAAGAAAAATTTCCAACAAACTTTCCTTTGATATTAGGCTGGGATTGTTCTGGTGTGATTGAAGAAGTGGGAAGTGAAGTAAAAAATTTAAAGAAAGGTGATGAAGTATATAGCCGCCCTGATCCTACAAAAAACGGAACGTACGCAGAATATGTTGTTGTAAAAGCCAACCAGGTTGGCAAGCGACCGATGAGTATTGATCATATTCATACAGCAGCAGTACCGCTTGCAGGTTTAACGGCATGGCAGGGTTTGTTTGATTTTGGCAAATTAGAAAAAGATCAAAAAGTTTTAATACATGCTGCATCAGGTGGTGTGGGCAGTTTTGCTGTGCAGTTTGCAAAATGGAAAGGTGCGCATGTTATCGGAACTACATCAAAAGAAAATATTGATTTTGTAAAACAGCTTGGTGCAGATGAAGTGATCGATTATAAAAACGAAAAGTTTGAAGAGAAATTAAAAGACCTCGATTTGGTGTTTGATACTATTGGTGGCGACACACAGAAACGTTCTGTGCAAGTGCTGAAAAATGGCGGCAGGTTAATTACAACATTAAAACCCGAAGCCACTGAAGCGGCGAAAGAAAAGAATATACATCTTGAAGGTTACATGGCGCAGAGTTACCCGGATGAATTAGAAAAAATTGCGCAGTTGATTGATGAAGGAAAAGTAAAGCCGTATATTGAAAAAGTGTTTCCCCTGGAAGAAGCTGCAGAAGCACAGAAGTTAATTGAGCAGGGACATACGGTAGGAAAAATTGTGTTGAAGGTTGTATGATATAAATTAAAATTGATTTTTAATTAACGCAATTTGTATATGTTCCTGGTAGATATTTTCGTTTTGATAATATCATGGCAGCAGTTGATGAACCGTTTGATGATACGATCCATTCAGAATTAACTCCGGCGATTTTGGATTTATTACTGCAACAATACCTCAGCTAATATTCATTGGTTTATTTGTTGCAGGCACTAGTTTATTTTAGCTCATGTTATAAAATATGTTGTATGTTGCAACCGTATTAACACATAACCTTCAACAAACAATATTGCCAGTTATGAACAAAAAGATCTTTCTTATTACCTGCTGTTTTTTTTGTTTCTATATTCTTAAAGCGCAAACAGAAGCAGATACTGCAACAATGTATCCCGGTTTGCAATACAGGGGCGATACAACAAAGCCGGAAGCAACAGAATTTTACAGACCGGTGCCACCAATTGTTACGCCGGGAAAAAGTTGCGGTGATGCCCCGTCGGATGCCATTATTTTATTTGATGGAACAAGTCTGGACAAATGGGAGTCTGCAAATGATACTACGAAACCCGCAGACTGGATAATAGATAATGGTGAACTTACTGTAAACAAAAAAGGTGGTGGCAGCATTCAAACAAAACAAAAATTTGAAGATTACCAATTGCATCTTGAATGGAAAGAACCAACAGATATACAAGGCAGCGGGCAGGCACGCGGTAACAGTGGTGTGTTCCTTGCTTCAACTGGTCCTGGCGATGCCGGATATGAAGTGCAAATTTTAGATTGCTACAATAATACTACGTATGTAAACGGTCAAACAGCGGCGGTATATAAACAAGGAATTCCTTTGGCAAATGCATGTAAGAAACCCGGTGAATGGCAAACGTATGATATCATTTGGACAGCGCCGCGTTTTGATGCGAATGGTAATTTAACTGATTCTGCAAAGGTTACTGTTTTGCATAATGGCGTGCTTGTACAAAATGATTTTCATTTAAGAGGTGTAACAAGATATATTGGTTTACCTTATTATAAAGCACATGGGGCAACTTCATTAAAATTACAATCGCATGGCGATCCAAGCAAGCCCATCAGTTTTAGAAATATTTGGATAAGACCGTTGGATTAATTTTTAGTCGAGAACCACAATTTTAAAAAATTTTTTAAGCACTGCATTTTATGCGGTGCTTATTTTTTTGTTGGAATTGAATCGTCAAAACAATTCATCTTCGACTTTTACTTCTCTTCGTTATTATATTTTTCAAATATCTTTTTCAACTTTTGAATTTGTTTTTGTCTGTTAAAAGTTTCGTCAAAGCCATAAGCCGGCAAAAAAGCTAAGATCCAAATTGCAAGCGCCGTTAAATTTTGCAATCCATATATGCCCGAAAACATTCCAATCAACATAAACGAAACAAACCCAAGCCATGAATAATAACGTGCTTGTTTTAATTTTAAAATATATCCATCATCTCTGAAGTTTTGTTTTAAAGCAATATTTAATATTGGCAGCCAAATAAAAAAGAAAAGATTTTTTTGAAAAAAAGTAAGGTCATCAACTATATTATACTTAATAAATTTTTCAGCTTTTTCAATTTGTTCAGTCTTATAACTTTTGATGTCGTTTTCAGAAATACGTCTTTTTGAAATTTCTTCAAGAGCAACGGCTACAGCAGTCTCGGTGTAATCAAATTTTCTGTCAATAATTTCTAGTAACTCTTGAGTTGAAAACTGTGAATAGGTTTCTTGTAGCTCTTCGCGGGTCATAATTACAACAAAGGGTTTTTAATCTTAGTGCATTCAAAATTTAATTTATAATATATAGTTTGATAACAACCCTCAAAACCAACTTTGTGGCGTTTCATCAGCTACAGGTTTGTTGGCTAATACGGCAGCAGTAGCTTCAACAGCAGCTTCTTTTTGTTCCGTAATTTCATCCGCTTCTTTTGCGTGCAGTTGAGCCATGCCGCCTTTTAATACACTTTCTTTGTCAATAGAAACTTCGCCTGCATAAATATGACCATGCACTTCACCATTCTTTGACATAAGTACTTTGCCGTTGCAGTAGATGTTTCCTTTTATCCTGCCTTTTATAACAACATTTTTTGCAAGCACATCACCGTTGATAATGCCATTCTTTTCAATTGTGATTTGGGCATGCGTGGTAACATCGCCATTGATGGTACCGTTTACACTTCCATTGTCGTCGGAAGAAATGCTTCCGTTAATGGTAGTACCTTTTGAAATATAAAAATGCGGCTTTAAAAGCGTCAACAAATTCATAACAGTTATTTTGGTTCAGTATTCTTATTCTTTTTCAAACACAGAGATCGTTGTGGTTGCATTGCCCAGATCAAGACCAATGCAGCGTGCAGGATTATTATCTGATACACGCAATGAGTTGTATAAATAACCAACGCTTACAACATATTCAGGTTGCGGCACTACTTCAACAGGAATAAATCCTTTGAATTCATCCGCAACCGCATTGCTTAGATCAGCATAGTTTGCACCACCACCCAGCAAATAAATCTTTGAACAATGTTCAAGATCGGAATCGGTGAAATGCTGGCGCATTAAAGGTGATACCACTTCGCGATAATATTGCATCAATAAATTTTTACGCATCTCACGCAAATCAACACGACGGCGATGTGTAAAGATGGAACCATTCATGAATGCCTCATCCAACTGGTGTTCGTTTTTCATTTCAAGATAATACTGCGTATTCATTTCACGCGCCAGGTTGCCGATAACATATCGCAAACCATGCGAGCTAAAACAGGTACGGTGCACCAAACCATCAGCCGTAGCATAACCGCCTTCCACTGTACCGAAACCAAAACTAAGCGCAATAAAATTTTCTCCCGTTGTAGTTAATGTTTTTTTCAAACCAATGATACCGCCAACAATTTCAGGTATCACATCAAATGCATCTACATCAAAGGTATTTTTCTTGATGCCTCCTTTTACATTAAATGTGTTGGTATCATACTCAATCATAAAATGCCGCTTCGATAAATATTGCTGCGCAGCAGTTTTATACACATTAAATGTTGAAAGCGGCAAACCTATTGTAACGGTAAATGGCTGCTGCACTTTATCGAGCATGGTAGCCATTGCAGCGCGAAATAAAATATCAAAATCTTCTTCATCGGGCGCCGCATTTATAACACGACCTGCATTAATTGCATTGCGCCGCGCCATGTTGCCTACAAGAAACCATGTGTCGTTCTGTTTAATTTTTAAACCGTTTATAAGATCTTTAGCAGAATTTTCTGTATTGCCAAAGGCAGTTTCAAACACGCTGGGAAATGTGGTGACTTTGTAATTCATGAGTTAAGTTTAAGCGAACAAATCAGTTAAGTTTTGATTTTAAAATTAGCAAATCAATCAGCACAAAAACAAATAAAACGTAAAATAAAGCTTTGTTATTACAATTTATATTTTGCGTGATGAAGCTTTTATTGTTTTTTAAACAATCTTATTTTTATTAGAATTCTATTTGCCACCGATTGCTGAGTTCTTTACTTTTGTAACATTACATTCGTGGTATTTGAAAAATTCAATTGCGATACTTCTTCTATTCATCATTCTTGTACAAACATTTTCTTCGTTTGTGGATGATGCAGCTTATTCGCTCAACAAAAATTACATCACTGAAAATTTTTGCGTGAATAAAATCAGACCGCAGCTGCATTGTAACGGACATTGTTATCTTGAAAAACAAATTCAAAAACAAGAAGACAGTAACAAGCACCCAAACGATACAAGACACGAAAGGTTCGAGGTAACTGCTTATGAATTACCACAGGAAAATACACTCAGCTTTAGTTACAACGTCAACAATGTGTATTATAATCGCAATATAAATACTTCGCTTGCCGGGTATTCGTCTTCTATATTTCATCCGCCGCTTGTTTAAAGCGTTTTTGTTATTATCATCATTTATTCTGCCGCTTTTTTTATTATCGTTTATTCGTTTTTACTGTTTCGTATACAGTAATTAAAATTGATGAATCGCAAACACCTTATCATTATTTCCATACTTACATGCATTTATGCCTGTAATAGAAGTATTGTACAGACGGAAGTAGTTAGCAATTTTAAAATACCACCAAACTTTCCAAATCCTACTTATGATTTCGCAGATAATCCTGAAACACAAGCCGGATTTATGTTGGGAAAAAAATTGTTTAATGATACCGTTCTTTCATCAAACAACACTATTAGCTGTGCGCGTTGCCATAATCAAACAGCGGCATTTTCGCAGTATGGTCATGTTGTGAGCGATGGAATTTATAATAGGGAGGGAACAAGGAATGTACCTGCATTAATGAACCTCGCATGGAGTAAAATGTTTATGCGCGACGGTGGCATTTTTGATTTAGACCTGCAACCGATTGCACCTATTACCAATCATGTTGAGATGGATAATACGATGAAGAATGTGTTGAATAAATTAAAATCAAATGATGAATATGTGGCAATGTTTAAAACAGCATTTGGCGATGAAGGCATCACTACAAATACATTCTTAAAAGCATTATCACAGTTTATGGTAATGTGCATCACCGCCAATTCAAAATATGATAGTGTAATGCGTAAACAGGCAACGTTTACACATGATGAAGCAAAAGGTTATACCATCTTTAAACAAAAGTGCAGCAGTTGCCACCAGGAACCGCTATTTACAGACAATTCTTTTCACAATATTGGTTTAAGCATAAGCAGTGTAAATGATAAAGGAAGATACCTCGTGACGTTGCAGGATTCAGACATGTACAAATTCAAAACGCCGAGCCTGCGCAATCTAACATTTACACCACCTTATATGCACGATGGAAGCTTGCCAACTATTAAAAGTGTATTAAATCACTACACCAACGATGTGAAGAACATGCGTAGCCTTGATCCTCTGCTAAAACAAAACAATAAAACAGGCATTGAACTAAGTGATGATGACAAGCAAAATCTTTTGGCATTTCTAAAAACACTGGACGATAAAAATTTTTTAACTGATAAAACCCTGTCGCAATAATTTTTATAATCTTAAAAAACCTCATTGTATGAAAAAACTTGCAGTTATATTATGCGTGATGCTTGCTTTAGGTGAAACAGCGTGTAATTCATCCAACACAAAAGAACAAACAAAATTTATTTCTGCGCCCGTTGATACAACGCCGAAACAGGATTTTAGTGATGTTGTATTTGCAACACAGAAAGACACCACTTGCGGTATGCCATTGAGATATGGCATTGGTGATACACTGCATTTTAATGGCAAAGTATATGGCTTTTGTTCGAAAGGTTGTAAAGATGCTTTTGTTGAAAAACTAAAGAAAGAAAAAAAGTTATGAAAAAAATATATTTAGAATTGATGACTGCCATCACGCGACCCGTATTAACACCAGCCTGTGAAATTTGCGGATGTGGTATAAGAATCATTAAAGCACATTCAAAAACGAATGCTATTCGTTTTAATTTTCTTATTAACGACACTTTGTTTACACAGCATTTAAAACATTTAAATAAAAGGAGGCTGTTATGATTAGTAAAAAAAATAAACCTGTAACTCCGGTAATCAATAAATTATTTTTCGGCATTATAGTAACTGGTTTATTGGCATTTATTGTTGTGTTCGTATTTTCATCATCGTCACCATCAAAAAAATCATTACCGGTTTTAGGCGGAGAAGGGCATATGATTGAAAGCTTTTCTTTTACTGACCAGGATGGAAAAACAATCACTGATAAAGATGTTGCCGGAAAAATTCGCGTAGCGGAATATTTTTTTACTACATGTAAAAGCATATGTCCAATCATGAATGGTAATCTTCAGGCTGTGCAAAATGCGTATAAAGATCGTAATGATGTTATCATTCTTTCGCATACGGTTGATCCCGAAGATGACAGCGTTGGCGCATTAAAGTCTTATGCAAAACTGATGCATGCTATTCCCGGCAAATGGGAATTCTTAACGGGCGATAAACTTGCTTTATATCAAATGGCAGAGAAAGATTATTTGTTGAGTGCTGATACAACAACTTCGCAAAACAAAGACAGCGCCTTTATACATACACAGTATGTAACTTTAGTTGATAAGCAGAATCGCATACGCGGATTTTATGATGCCACCAGCAAGCAGGATATTAATAAATTAATAAGCGATATAAAACAATTATTATAACATGAAAAAAATAGCATCAGCAATTTTTGCATTCATCATCATCAATACCTGCAATCATATTTATGCGCAGGAGAATTTTGAATGGCAGCCTGAAAACAGTTTTCACGCAACAGCAATGGAAGCGTTTCATGGCGCTGAAATAAACAGGTTACAACGTATAAAAGATAGTGCTGCTTCCATTTTAAATAAAGTAGAAATATGGAAAAATGCCGCAATACCTGGCAACTATAAAGCTGGCGAAATTAAACCATTGTTACAGGTTTTGTATGATGAATGCAAAGCAATCAATGACGCAGTTGTCGCCAAAAAATCAGATACTGAATTAAGACCACTGGTTTTAAAAGCGCATGAAACATTTCACCAGATAATCAGCAAAACAAAATGAGGTGTTTTTCTAAAAATATTCTACTCATTGTTTTTACCGTGTGTGTTGTTCATTTATCTGCGCAGTCCACTGTTACACTGCATTTCAATAATGTTGTTGACGGTAACAATTTAGTATTGGATTCAGGAAAATATACCAATGCAGCAGGAGAACAATTTAGCGTTAGCCTGCTGCAATATTTTATCAGTAATATACAATTCACTACTGCTGATGGCAAGCAATATACAGTTGTGCAGGACAGTTGTTATTTTTTTATTCAGCAGAGTGACAGTGCTTCGCAGTATTGTACGGTGTACGTTCCTGCAGGCAATTATACTGCGGTTAATTTCATCGTTGGTGTTGATAGTGTTCGATGCACGTCAAACATCAGTAAGCGCAGAGGAGTATTAGATCCTTCTGCAACAGATATGTACTGGGGTTGGAACAGCGGTTATATTTTTTTAAAGATGGAAGGATTCTCTTCATCAGCGCCGCAGGATGCAGCAGGTTTGAATAAGTTTCGTTATCACATCGGCGGCTTTGGTGGATTTAAATCACCAACAATAAATAATATCAAAACTATTCAACTTGCTTTTCCGCAAAATGAAATATTAAACACAACAAACACGCATCATTCAACCATCGAAATAAATGCAGACATAATGAAGTTGTTTAATGGTTCAACGTCGTTAAGTATTGCTGCGCATCCTTCGGTGATGTTTGATCCATACAGCAAAACAATTGCAGATAATTATGCAAATATGTTTTCTGTGTTGGCAATACAGAATTAGTGGTATGAAAATTTTCATTGTCATCAGTATTATTTCCCTGGCGTTGTTTGCGTTTAGTAAAGAAACATCTGTTTCGTCAACATCAATATTCAAAACACCATCCAACTTTCCTGAGCCTGTTTATGATTTTAAAAATAATCCTGTAACACAAGCAGGTTTTCAATTAGGAAGAGATTTGTTTTATGATGCAAGCTTTTCAAGAAATTATACCATCTCCTGCAGTTTCTGTCATATTCAAAGCGCTGCGTTCACACACCATGGTCATGATATCAGTCATGGTATAGATGATCTTGTTACCATGCGCAACACACCACCAATTATGAACCTCGCATGGAGCACATCATTTATGTGGGATGGAAGCGTAAGCAAGCTGGATGATCAGCCTAATATTCCAATTACAGATCATGTAGAAATGGATTGCAGTTTAGATACGGTTGTTGCAAGATTGCAGGCAGATAAAGATTATCCGGTGCTGTTTAAAAAAGCGTTTGGTTCATCAAACATCACGAAACAACATGTGCTGAAAGCTTTATCTCAGTTTATGCTGATGTGTGTTAGTGCCAATTCAAAATATGATAAAGTGATGCGGCATGAAGGTGCAATGTTTACAGACGATGAAGCAGCCGGTTATAAAGTGTTTAAGAAAGATTGCAACAGTTGTCATAAAGAACCTTTGTTCACCGATTATTCTTTCAGAAGCAATGGCTTTAATATTGTTTCCTCAAAAGATAAAGGTCGCTTTGACGTAACACATGATTCAAGCGACATATATAAGTTTAAAGTGCCTTCATTGCGTAATCTCGGATATACTGAACCGTACATGCACAACGGACAGTTGTATCAGTTTAAATCCATCATTCCACAATACAGATTTTATGTGCAAGACAATCCTAATCTCGATACGCTATTAGTGCATAATGGCAGGCGCGGTTTTAATATGACGAATAAAGAAGCAGAGCAGTTATCTGATTTTTTGCAAACATTAAATGACAGCAGCTTTGTAAAAAATCCTGCATTATCTCAACCGGATATAAAACATACA
>DASZUY010000405.1:0-6198 GCA_035547495.1 Parafilimonas sp.
GGATTTAATTACATACTTTATCTGCGCAGCAACTGCTGGCAAAAGCTTCGGGTTTAGCTTTAAATGCAAAACCCATTCCCATAATATAACCCATGGCTTCGCGCAAAGCATCATTGCTTTTAAAATGCGGATTAGTATTTATATCGGCATGCACTTCCATATCAACATCGTACTGAATAAAAAGATTGCATAGTTCGTATGCAATCTCAATACTCTTCGCCACTTCTACCAGCATACGCTCTTTAATATTATAACGCTGTTTTGTTTTCTCGTTATGAATAAACATAAAGCCGCCATTGTGTTCGCGCAAAAAAACGATTACAGTGGCAAACTCGGTCTCTTCACCTTTTACCTGGCTATCAGTACCAATACAAACTTTGAGATGCACACCTTTATCGTGTTCACGTTTTATTGCATCTTCAACAGCATCTTTAATAGGTAGCTGAATCGTTTCTCCGTTAAATTTTCTCCAGCGCATAAAAAAAGTTTTTTCAATTTACTATCAGAACATAATATAAAAAACAATTCGGGGTTATTAGATTATTAACAGCAGTGGATAAAGGCTAATGAATACGCTAATTTAATAAAACAAAGCCACTTTAAGTTCTTTTTAAGTTTTTCAGCTTAAACCCATTATTGAAATCTTTCATCCAAAACAATTAAAGTTTTTTAAAATGAAGTACAAGCTTGCAATTTTTATTGTCTTGTTCTCATTAAGCCTAACGGCGTTTTCGCAGGACAACGGTAATAATAACAATGATGATGATACAGCCTACCAACTAAGCACAGTTGATGGTATTATTCATGCTTTGTATGATGTTATTTCAGGACCGGTTGGACAAGAGCGTGACTGGGCGGCATTTAGAAATTTATTTGCTGAAAATGCACACATGTATATTGCTGTTCCTGATAAAGACAGCGGTTCCATTTTAAAATCCATTACACCTGAAGAATATTCAGACAGAAATCAAACAAGATTATCAGACATTGGTTTTACTGAAAATGAGTTGTATCGAATAACAAATACTTACGGAGCAGGCACACAGGTTTTTTCTACTTATGAATCGCATTATACAGATAAAAACGGGGTAGAAGATATAACAAAAGGCATCAACAATATTCAATTATTTTTTGACGGCGACCGCTATTTTATTGTAAGCATTTTTTGGGATGCGAATGCAAAAAATATTGAAGTACCGGACAGGTATTTGCCGAAAGATAAACACACAGAGTATCAAATAAATCTCTGATGTAATTATATCTGATTTTAGGATTGCTGATTTAGTGATTTTGGGATTGTGAATGTTTCGCTATTCAACAATTCTCAGCTTCGCATAATTCAACATAATTTTTTTCTCACCGTTCAATTCAAATTTTACTGTAGCGATCGGATTATGTGCGCTGCCTTCCATTTTTGTAACCAACCCATAACCAAACTTTTGATGCTCTACTTTTTGTCCTTCCTGCAAATTGGTTGTATCACTTGGCACAAAATCTTTCGATGGAATATGCGTAATGGTTTGCTGCGGCTTATTGCTTAAACCTGTTGGCAAAGAAGATTGCCTTGCTGTTGACCGTTGACTGTTGGCTGTTGACTGACTTCCTTCAAATCCCCTGTGCATTCTTGCAAACGCAGAACCCATTCCCTGGAAGTTCGTTTGATTTCTTGCACCACCGCCTGCAAATGTTCTATCTAAAAATGCTTCGGGCAATTCATCTAAAAAACGACTTGCATCATTTTGTACTAAACTTCCAAAACGGTAACGTGCATTTGCGTACGTTAAGAACAAATGTTTTTCCGCTCTTGTCACTGCAACATAAAATAATCTTCTCTCTTCTTCCAATTCTTCACGCGTATTTATGCTCATCGCGTTTGGAAATAAAGTTTCTTCAAGTCCGCCAACAAAAACAACTGGAAATTCCAAACCTTTTGCAGAATGTATCGTCATTAGTTTTACAACATCTGCATCTGCATCGTCGTCATCAGCATCGGTTAACAAAGTTATTTGCTGAAGATAACTGCCTAAACCTTTATCGCCCACTTCGCCTTCTTCGTTGCTTGGCAATTCCGTCCATTCTTTTATTGAGTTGAGTAACTCCTGCACGTTCTCATATCTTGCCAATCCTTCCGTGCTTTTATCATTAAAAAGTTCTTTGATAAAGTTTGTATGCTTGCCCACCTGCACTGCAACATCATAAGCATTTTTTTCCTGCAGCATGCTTTGAAAGTAACGTATCATCGTTACAAAGTTTTGCATGGCTTCAAGTGTGCCCGCTTTAAAACCAAATTCTGCTGCTCGGGTTAACACTTCCCAAAAAGTGATATTGTATTCATTCGCATTAATCACAATTTTTTCTATGGATGTTTTGCCAATACCGCGAACAGGATAATTAATAATTCTGCGCAACGCTTCCTCATCTCTTGTATTTACAATGGCACGTAAATAAGCTAAGAAATCTTTTATTTCTTTGCGCTGATAGAAACTGATGCCGCCATAGATCCTGTAATTAATTCCCATGCGGCGAAGACTTTCTTCATAAGCACGGCTTTGTGCGTTGGTGCGATAAAGAATCGCAAAATCTTTGTTGTGAAAATGATTGCGCAGCTTTTGTTCTTGTATAGTATCAGCAACATATTTTCCTTCATCATTATCCGTCATCGTGCGTACTAACTTTATTTTTTCGCCTTGCGCATTTTCTGTCCACAAACTTTTTGGAAGTTGTCCCTTATTATTTTTGATGACTTCATTTGCAACATTTAAAATGGCTTGGGTGCTGCGATAATTCTGTTCCAGCTTGATCACTTTTACATCATCGTAATCTTTTTGAAACTGTAAAATATTTTCTATGGTTGCACCGCGAAAGCTGTAAATGCTTTGTGCATCATCACCCACCACACAAATATTTTCATGCACGGCTGCAAGCAATTTTGTTATTTGATATTGAACCGGGTTGGTGTCCTGGTATTCATCAATCAAAATATATTTAAACTTATGCTGGTACTTGTGCAACACTTCAGGAAAATCGCGCAGCAGCTCATACATCTTCAATAACAGATCATCAAAATCCATCGCACCATTTTTAAAACATCGCGCCTGGTAAGCTTTATACACCTGTGCTAACGCCGGGCGATTGGTGCGCATATCTTCCTGCTGAATATAATAGTCATTTGCATATTCTTCAGGACCAACTAATGCATTTTTTGCAGATGAAATTCTGTTATGAACAACATTTGCTTTATATAATTTATCATCAAGATTTAATTCGTTTACCACTGTTTTTATAACAGAGCGACTATCATCTGTATCGTAAATGGTGAAGTTGTTTGGATAGCCGATGCGCGGCGCTTCAGCTCTTAAAATTCTTGCAAACACACTATGAAAAGTTCCGATATATAAGTTGCGTGCTTCCGTGTTTCCCAAGATTTTTTCCACACGTTCTTTCATCTCCGCAGCAGCTTTATTGGTGAAGGTTAATGCCAGTATATTAAATGAATCAACACCATTCGCCATTAAGTGCGCAATGCGTGTTGTAAGCACTTTTGTTTTGCCGCTACCCGCACCGGCAACTATCATTAAAGGTCCGTTGATGTGTGTGGCTGCTTCACGCTGAGGTTCGTTCAATCCCTTCAAATAATCCTGCATAAACGCAAGTTAAGTTCCCTTAACTTAAAGGGAATAAAAAAATATTGACATGCTTTTTTCAAACGTTCAAAGGATAATTTTTAACGTTCAAGCATTTCAAAAAAGTGATATTAATATTTGATGTTGTTTTACGCAAGTTTTTTGAATCTATAACCAAAACTAAAAACTTTAAAACAATGGGAAGCTTTACACAACAGGAGGTTTTACTGCTTACAAACACTTCATTTGGTCACAGGCAATGGTGCAAAAAAGAAAACGAAAATCATTTTGCGCTGCAGGAAAATATTGAAGAGGCTTGTGCAAATGGTTTAATACAACAAATGCTGCCGGAGGTATTTGTTTCTGCCGAGCATAAAATGTATTTATGGGAAATGCATCCGGGCTTTTCATTTTTACAACTTGAGTTAGGTGAATTTCCAATGGAGTTTGATAAGCGTTTTTCGCTCGATCCACATAATTTTCTTTCAACCCTTAACTATAATTAGTCGTTGATAAAGGAGTCTGACAGTAGAAGTATTAGACTCCTTTATTTTATTTCAGATTCATGCTTGCCCGTATTCCATCCTTCAATTTCAACTTCAGGCGTAACATCGTTTTGCGTAGTATAATTAATGGTGATTGTTTTTGATTCACCTGGCAAAACAGAAATATAATTATCGCTGTAAAAAGTTGGTAATATTCTTTCTTGTGTTTGACGATTGATAAGTGAAATGCGATTAAAAAATGCTACCGGTTTTTCTGCAGGATTAGTAAGCGTAACTTTTATTTCACCCTCTTTTGTTTTAGTAGCAACAACATTTAGCTCAGTTGATTTAAGATGTTGAATGCCTGAATAATTTCCTGTTGAATCTGGCAGCCAATATAAATTATCGCTGATAGGTTGTTGATTTAAATCGAGTAGCCGCAACACTAAAAAACAACCTTCATTTTTCGCTGCTCTTTCTAATGCGCGTGCTATCGATAAATATTTTTTTACTGTTGTTGGTCCAATCTCAGAAAACACTTGCGTTATCAATCTTTCTTTGCCATTCATATCAACCAGCAAAACCTGCAGCATCATATTGCGATGCGTTTCAAAAGTATTGTTGGCAACCATCACAGAACTATCAGCCGGATTAAACATGATATGCAAAGGTTCGCCTGCAGTGCGCAATCCATATAAACATGCATTTGGGTCGAGATAATAATCATACATCTGCCCGCGCATCGCTGTCCATGGGTTTTGTGTTTTCCAAATAATAACACCGGTGTACCAATCCCACATGTGCGATGTAAACCCTTCAATCAAGCCGCGGTATTGATCATAGTTAACCAACTGCGCTTTTGTTGCAAAGTCTTCTGCATCTTTTGCACCACCGTAGGCATTGATGCTTTCATCATAACCTATGTATTTATGATAGCCCCAAACAGAATCAACAGTTTCTTTTCTGTTTTCAAAAAGCGGTGCGATTAAATTTTGCTTTGGAATAAATCTTTGCAACGAAGTATAATCACTCAAACCAACAGAACCCACTTCTGAATTAAACGGGAATGTTCTTGTTTCAAAAAATGTTTTTATGTTTTGAATGCCATAAGGACCATCACCATTACCGCCAAGCGAATTATAACTCATGCTGTCAGAATTTGAATAATCGATAAACCATCTTGTGCCGTCAAGTAAGGGCATAAGCGAATCTTTCAACGCATGAAAAATATCTTCCGGCAAAGTGATTTCATTTCCGCCGCACCACATTGCCAGCGATGCATGATTTCGTATCAATTTTATTTGATCTGCTGCAGATTCAATGTATAAATTATGATCGTCAGGATATTTTCTTCTTGTCCATTGATCATCTAATTTTTTAGGGTCCTGCCAGCGACCGTTGCAATCACCGCTGCCCCAAAAATCCTGCATTACAAGAATGCCATATTTATCACATGCATTATAAAATTCAGGTCGCTCTGTTATTGCTCCGCCCCACACACGAACCAGGTTTAAATTCATGTCGTGATGAAAACGTACTTCTGCATCATATCTTTCTTTTGAAAAGCGCAACATCTCATCAGAAATAATCCAGTTACCACCTTTAATAAAAATCTTTTGTCCATTCACTGAAACTTCTTTGCTGCGCGTAACATTATTCCAGTATGTTCTTATTTCGCGAATGCCGATTGTGTTTGAATCAACATCACTCACAAGATTTCCAATTGAAAATTTAAGATTGAGCTGATATAAATTTTGCGGACCATACGTATTCGGCCACCACAATTTTGGATTTTGTAAACTCAAATTTTTTAGCTGAACTATTTTTGTTGCATGCGATGGTATAACTACATTTTGCGATATTTTATTTCCATCAAGCTCATAACTTAAAACGCCTGAAACACTTGCTGCGGTTGGATTATACAATTCAGTTGAAACTTTAATAATTGCAGGTTGTTGTTTGCCTTCTACCATTCTAACACCGGGAACCTCTGTAATGATGTGTGTGTTTTGAATATTGATTTGATGTGTTCTTTCAATAATAACTTTATCCCAAATACCGGTGTTACGATCGCGGACAGGTTGAATCCA
>DASZUY010000406.1:0-28889 GCA_035547495.1 Parafilimonas sp.
TAACCGAAGAAGGATTGGGGTTGTTAGCCGTTGAAGCTGCATTGAATGCCGTTAAAGATGTAATCAGAGATACCGTAAATACAGCAGTTGGATTTATATTGATTTAGTTTTTTTTCCGCACATAATCAGCATTATTTATTAACCTTCACTTGTAAAAAATGATTAAATACTTTTGCAAAAAATTTTTGCAATGTATAGAGTAGAACTAACACGCGTACATGGTGATTATGGCTTTGAAGTAAAAGATGCTTATGGTAAATCTGTAAATATTGATAACAGTCCCGAACATGGCGGCGATAATTTCGGTGTGCGACCCATGCAAATGTTATTGATGGCGCTTGCAGGTTGCAGCGGCATGGATGTTATCTCCATTTTAAAAAAACAACGGCAAAACGTTACAGGTTATAAAACCATTGTGCACGGCGAACGCGAAGCAGGCGTTGAACCATCTGTATGGAAGTTCATCGAACTTGAATTTATAATTGAAGGGCAGGTTGATGAAGACAAAGCAAAACGTGCCGTAGAATTATCCATCAATAAATATTGTTCTGTTGCAGAAACATTAAGAAAAGCCGGCGCCACCATTCAGTGGAGTGTAAAGGTTGTTTGATGAGAACGCCTGAACACATTGTCTGAACCTCGATTTGGGTAGATTAATAGATTAGCCTGATTAAATGCCACTCTTAAAATTTCAATAAGCATTCAACATACTTTACTTGTTGCACAGAGGGCGCGCTGGCAAGACAAATACGAAGTATTCATTGAGACCGTTGAAAAATAATTATGCACGAAATAAAACGCGCGGAGCGATCGGGTTTGTCTTGATCTTTTGGTTCTTTTCGATCAAGCGAAAAGAACAAGCAAACAAAATGCGCAGCATTTAAACAATCACAAGCTTACAAACTTTCATCATTTCAAAAAATCAGCAGGAATTGCATTCAATGGTTGTATCGTTATGTGCTTATAAAAAACTTCAGCACCTTCTGATTGTATCTGCAATTTTCCTTTTGCAAGCGGCAACACTTTTCCGTTGTCTGCCTGGCTTGAATGATACAGCACCATCATTACCTTACCATTAATAACATGCACACTGGTATCACCATGACAATATAGATCAAGCGTATTCCATTCTCCCGTTGCATGCTCTGCATCACCTTGTTTTATACAATGCCTTCCCACTTTGCTTGTTGCGCTAAAATTAGTGAACGCACCCGAGGCACTATAAACATATTCACTGTCTGACTTTTTTATTACAGGAATATCTTCCATGGCACCCGCCACACCCCAGTAATCACCGCAGTTACCTTCTTCTATTTGAAACTCCTGCGACCGCATCCATGCACCGGCATCTGCACCATTTGCACCAACAGCAAAATATAATAAGCCACTATCTTTCTTTTGTTTTTTCTTTTGACCCCAGGCAAGCTTACCCCATTTAAACATGAGCTGTAAATGAAAATCAGCATATTCTTTTTTAGTTGAAATGCCGCCCCAATTCTCACCCGAAATACGAATTACTTTTTCGCCGCTATCATTTACAATGGTAAAAACATGATTAGGATCATTATTTAAACCAATAGGAACATCACTTAATTTATTTCCTGCATCATCTATTGGCGGACCTATATAAGTGTCCCATCCTGTAAAATCTTTTCCATTAAACAATTCGGTTTTATTATTTGGCTGCGCAAATAAGTTTAATGAAATAAGCGCTGAAAATAGCAAAGAAAAAAACCAACGGGTATAACATTTCATAAAAAACGTTTTGATGTGGGTATCTAAAGTAAATAAAATTTATAAGGCAATTGTCTGAACGACGATTTACAGTATTCAACTGATTGAATCCATTCTAAAACATTCAACAAGCAAACCAAAATAAAGCAAGTTGCACAGAGGGCGCGGTGGCAAGACAAAACGCGCGGAGCGATCGGGTTTGTCTTGATTTTTCTTTGGTTACTTTCTTTGTATCAAGACAAAGAAAGTGACAAAGCACTAATTGAAAACAGATTTCCCTATCTTGTAAAATATCTTTTATTAATGACTCTAATCTACACACTGCTTGCAAGTCCCCATCCCCTAAAGGGGAGTAAAAAACCTCTCATAATAAAACAAAAGCCAATAGCATGACGATTGAAATTATATTACTTATTATAGTTGCAGTACTCGTATTAATACTCGTTATAAAATCATTTGCCAAAAACAATAATGATGAAAAGTTAGATAACATCAACACAAAGCTTGATGCTATCGGAAACAATAACATGATAAAGTTTGATCTGATTAACAACGAAACAAAACGCATCGAAGAATCCGTAAAAAAAGAAATTTCATTAAACAGGATAGAAACCAACAATCAATCATTAAGGGCACGGCAAGAGCTCGCCGCATCACTACAATCCTTCGAAGAAAAACTCAATCATCTCACAGAAACCATCGATAAAAAATTATCTGCTTTCAGCGAAAGCAATAACAACAATGCACTCGCAAGCCGCACAGAAATAAAAGAAGCACTCAACACTTTTAAAAAAGATCTTGCACAAAGCATTGCCGAATTCAACAGCATACAAAAAGACAATTTCTTTGCGCTGCTGAATAAACAAAGCGAACAAAATACCAACACTTCTACACTGCTGGGCGACATGCGCCAAACGCTCGAAAATAAAATAAAAGAAATGCAGCAAAGCAATGAGCAAAAGCTCGAGCAGATGCGCATTACCGTTGATGAAAAACTGCAGCAAACACTCGAAGCACGCCTCGGCGAAAGTTTCAAGCTCGTAAGCGAAAGGCTCGAAGCCGTGCACAAAGGTCTTGGCGATATGCAAACATTAGCCACCGGCGTTGGCGATCTTAAACGCGTACTCAGCAATGTAAAAACACGCGGCGTACTCGGCGAGTACCAGCTCGAAAGCCTGCTGGAACAAATACTCACGCCCGAGCAATATGCAAAAAATGTAAAGACAAAACAAGGCAGCAATGCACTTGTGGAGTTTGCCGTAAAACTGCCCGGCAGAAGCGGCAATGAAAACAGTACCGGCAATCCGGTATGGCTGCCTATCGACAGCAAGTTTCCCAAAGAAGCATTTGAACTCTTAACCGATGCGTACGACCATGGCAGCCCAGAACTAATAGAAGAGCACCGCCGCAGCTTTGCCAAAGGCATACGCAACTGCGCACAAGACATTTGCGGAAAATACATTGATGCACCCAACACCACAGATTTCGCCATACTCTTTTTGCCCTTCGAAAGCCTGTATGCCGAAGTGCTGCGCACACCCGGTCTCTTCGAAAGCATACAACGCGAATGCAGGATCATCATCACCGGTCCCACCACGCTCAGTGCGCTGCTCAACAGTTTACAAATGGGTTTCCGCACACTCGCCATAGAAAAGCGCAGCGGCGAAGTATGGCAGTTGCTCAGCGCCGTAAAAACAGAGTTCGGCAACTTTAGCGGGCTGCTGGATAAGGCAAGCAAAAACATACAAACCGGTTTAGACCAACTGGAAAATGTAGTAGGCGTAAGAACAAGAGCCATACAAAAAAGATTAAAGGGTGTTGAGGTAATGACTGATGAAGATGCAAATAAAATATTACCAGCAATAAACGATGAACTATTAAACGATAATGAAGACGAATAACGTCATTGCGAGGAGGAACGACGAAGCAATCTTATAACTAAAACGAATTGCAAATGAAAACTTATAACGTACAACTTATAACCTACAACTTTTTTAAATAACTTAGTGAAGTAAAATCTGGTTATGAATAAAGAACTTAAACCCGAAATATATAAGCTGATTGATGCTATAGAAGATGAAAACATTTTGCAAATGGTAAAAGAAGATATTGCCTGGTATGCTGATAAAAAAGATATTCTTGATGAATTAAATGAAAAGCAATTAAACGAACTATCGCAGGCAATTAAAGAGGCAGACAATAATGAAACAACCACATGGAACGCTTTTAAAACTGAAATAAATGAATGGAAAAAAAAGCAGTAGTTACCAGGCGGTTTCAAAAGAATACACTCAATACTTATAATTACATTTTAGAAGAATTTTCTGCCGCCGCTGCCTTTAATTTTCTTGACAAACTGCAACAACGTGTTGAACGCATTATACAAAACCCTGGAATTGGAAAACCTTCTCAGCGTGCAAAAAATATAAGAAGTGTTATACTGCAACCGCACAATAAAATTTATTACAGAATTACAAACGATACCATAGAACTGTTATGCCTGTTTGATATGAGAAAATTAAAACCACCTTACTAAAAACTATAACAACACTAAAACAACTTGCACATGAAAACTTACAACCTACAACTTATAACGTATAACTTGTTGGGGCTATCAACTTCAGTACTTCAATTGAGCTGCAGTTCGGGCTTTACATTAAAAATCCGGCGCAAGGCAATTGCACAAACCTTCACCGTGTTTTCCATTGCAATCCCGCAGCCATTGAACTTTTGAATTTCCATTCAGAAAAGTTTGGACGCTTCTTAAGATAAAAACAAGTCACTTGTAATTATTACTTTTAACAAAATTGTTCTCGTGAAGAATAATTCCGCATTTAAACTCATGAAAAATTATGAAAATACTTAAGGATAAAAAGCCACTTGATAAGCTCTATATGAGAAGAGATAGATATGATCTTCAGCCTGATTTTCAAAGAGAAAAAGTTTGGAATGAAGAAGACGAACAAAAGTTGCTAGACACAATTTTACGAAAGTGGGATATACCCAAAGTTTATTTGAATGTTCTTGGAGAAGACAATTTTGAAGTAATTGATGGTCAACAAAGGTTGACGGCAATCTTCAGGTTTTATGATAACAATATCTCTTTGTCTGATGATTATAATAAGCAATATGGAGGATTGTATTATGCCGATCTTCCTGATAAGATAAAAGATGTTTTTGATGATTATGAGCTTGATTTAGTCCTTGTTGAAAATGCTGCAGATGAAGAATTGCGGGAACTTTTTGCTCGATTACAATTAGGCAAGCCTCTAAATACAGGCGAAAAATTAAATGCAATACATGGTGAAATGAGAAATTTCGCTAAGAATCTAACAGAGCATAAATTTTTTGATAAGAAAATACAATTAAAAAATACACGCTTTACATACTTAAGTATAGCCAGTCAGTTGTGTATTTTAGCCGTTAAAGGAATCGAAAATCACAAGTTTAAAGACATTGAAGATTTTTTAAACTCACATGTTAATTTTAATGCCAGATCGGAGCATGGGAAAAAAATAAAAAAGATTTTAGATTTACTGGCTAAGATCTTTCCGGATGAAAATCAAATTTTTAGGAACAGAGCTTCTATTACAACAATCTTCACAATAGTTGATGATCTAATTAAGAATGGATATGATTTTACAAAAGAAGAAAAGAGGAATAGACTTAAGGATTTTTATGAAGATTTTGATGAAAAACTTAAAAGCGAAGTCGAAAAAGGTGCAGCAGCAAAAGACCCAGAATTGATAGTTTATCAATCGAAAGTTACCCAAGGTGCTGACAACAAGACTTCCATATCTTTAAGAAGATCAATATTAAAAAGAAAATTGGTTGAATATGATAGTTCATTCAAAGAATTTGTTGAAGTAACACCCGCAGAAATAGATCTCTTGGATTATCGAAAAAAAGAAACAATCAAAGAAATTAGTGATTCATGTTTGATGATTATTACTGAAATTAATAAAATATTTAAGCCGAAGAAAGGTGGTGATTTGTTTAAAATGACAACAGATGTTATTAGTGGATCAATGATTATAGCTAAGCCTGTTGAAACACGGCAGGATTTTAAAGAATTTATGGATGCGCTATATAAAATAGTTTATGAAGGAAGTGGAAGTTTGGCTCGAATTCCAGCAGATTTGAAAGATGATAACGCAATTTATTTTGACATAAAACATATTAGAACTGATTGCTTCCATGATGTAGAGCATGGAGAAGAAACTAAAATAAAAAAGAAACAAGAAGTAATATCAGATATATATAAGAAATACACCGAGAAAAAATCGTTGCAAGAAATTGATTCTCCTGACTTAATTAAATTTCAAAGAAAATTTCTTAAAAATTTAAACTCTGAGTTACAATTGTTAAAGGAGAAACTTATTGTAACCGAATAATTAGTGCTTCCATAATTTAATAATTATGGCTTAATAATCTTTAGAAATGAATTGAGAAAATAAAAAGATTTATTGGATTTTTAAAACCCGCTCTCAGCCCGGCGAAGTTTGCAACTTATTCAGCCTAAGCTAAATTTGATACAAATAAGATTTATGAATCTTTCTATTGAACAAGACAAGTCAATAATAGCTTTTGCTATGATAGTTGATATTAATTCATTCACTAAGATAGTGGAATTGTCAGAACGCAAAGGCTTCGCAGTTTCTAACTTTATAAGCGACCTTTTATCTTCAAGCATTAATACTGTTGAAAAATCAGGAGGTTTAGTTGTAGCTTTTATGGGAGATGCTTTTTTAGCAATCCTTGAATCTGCCGATCAGGTATCAGAAGCTTGTATTGGAATTGCAGTACATGTAGATAAAGTGAATGATTATTTTAATTCTGAACCAAATTTCTTTCCAGTTCCTCAAAAGGGATTTAAATTAAAGATTGGTATTGAGTATGGTGTTATTGACATTTCAGAAATTCAAAGCAATTTTCTTGGAAAGCAAAAACTATTTATTGGGAGTCCAATAAATTATGCCAGTAGAATCACAAAAGGCGGAAATAAAAGTTATAATCGATGTTTATTTGGTCCAAAATCTTTGGCTGCGGGACTTAATCACTGGCCGCATAAAGGTCCGTTTCAGATAAATGGCAAAAAAGGAGAAGGTAAGTATGAATATTATATTCTCGATCTTGATGATGTCTGGCGAAATCATCCAACTGAAACTTCTTGGCGCTAAAACAGGCAACCCTAGCTCGGCGTAAAATGTATAACTGTTTGGCGGCTGTGCCTTAAGGCTCTAGTTATCGAAACATGAAATTTCTCAATTCTGCTTTTCTAAAAGAGATAAAACTCTATCTCTTCTTTTTATCATCTTTATTATTTCCGCTTTTCTATTGCTATTTTGACGTGAAGAAAGGAATAAATTAATAATTCTTAGCTCATCTTCAAATTTCTTCAATTTTCGATAAATAACCATTAGCCTTTTTAGAGGAAAATAAGTTTTAGGAAATTCACTGAGATTCTGTTCATAAAGATTAACCGCAACATCTAAGTTTTTTTCGCTTTCAGCAATCAAACCATAATCATTCCTTTCAAAGAAAACTCTAACGTTCTGTGGAATTTTATGCCTCTCAAAAAACATTTGCCTTATCTTATTCTGTTGTTCTATAGGCAGATTGTTTTCAAAAAGTTTCATGAAAAATCTTCAAAATGATTAAAGACTATCGATTTCATTAATAATTTCTTTTTTTGTCTCTTTAAAATTGCTTATAATTTGATTCTTTAACGTAGGGTCATCTGAAACTTTTCTAATTGTTTCACTGAAGGCTAGTAATTTAATTTCAATATTCCTTATCTGTCCTAGCTTATATGCATTTAGCGAATGCAAATTCTGCTTCTTAGTTTGCAAATGTTTTTCTAACTCTTCTACCATTTCTTGTAGTTGTTTCATATTATACTTAAAACTTTTGTTCAGTTATTTTGGCAAATTTAAAGCTCTTAAATTTCTTATCGTAGCGGGGTTCCCAGCTCGGCGAAATGTTCGGGTGTCTCGGCGAAGTTTGCAACTTCCCCGCATCTGTATTAGAGTTCGTAACTTTTATTTCCGCACCATAGCATTCAAACAATTAAGCGATAGATAAATAATGATAGTTTAGATAGAAAGCAATAAAAATTAAATTTAAGCATCTGAAATTTAGAAAACAGATCTGAAAATCGAGGGAAACTGATTTAAAATTTTGAGTTTTATATCTTAAATCCCAAAAAATAGATCTGAAATTTTAAATTTTAGATCTAAAATCTAAAAAAATAGATCTATAATTTTAAACTTTAGATCTATAATGCAGGAAAACAGACCAGCTTGGCGTAGTTAAGCTTCAAACATCGGCTGGTAAGAAATCCTTCTGCAACCAAATGATTACTGTAGTTTATTATGGATAGACTGCGCCATACTTAAATGTTCTTTTAGAACCGGCAATCCTTTATTTGCAAAGGCAACTATATCCGAATCTTTTCCATTTTTTGCTTCTTTTTCAAATTCATCAATATCGTCATGATGATCGCTAACCATAAAGCTCATATAATCTTTATCAAATTCAGATCCCGTCTCTTTTTCCAGGTCATCAATGTGCTTTTGAAATTTTTCTCCGGGCACATCAGGTATTGAAATGTTTTTATTTGTTGCAAGCATTTTTAATTCATCCCTGTCTTTGCTGTGGTCTTTTACCATTCGTTCACCAAATTGTTTCACTTCTTCGGAAGCGGCATTTTTCTGTGCATAAGTTCCAAGCTCTACTTCCATTAAAACTCCGCTTCTTGCTTCTGTTACAAAATTTGCATCATCATCTATTTTTTTATTAAGTGTTCCACTATCTTCCTTTTGATCATTTTCCTTATCCGCAATTTTTTTGCTGTCGGTATTATTAGCGTCGTTGCATGAGAGCGCAATAACTGCGGGAATTATAATTGAAACAAAAACTATTCTTTTCATTGTTATCTATTTACGCTTGATTGAATAAATACTGCACAACCAATATTGTGCCCGATATAATTTTGCCGGATTAGCAAAGTGTTCATTGTCCTGGTGAAGTTTCGGCCACGGCGAACCGGCTCGGCGAAGTTTGCAACTTCGCCGCATCTAATTTTAAAGTTTGCCGCTTTTATGAGCGTTAACAATACAATAAATGAAGTTTAAAACTTCAAGATAAGACAAGCGAGCATCTACACTGCTAAACCTTAGTTCATTATTGCTTTGGCTTCTCTATGCTTTTTGTCTCATCTTTTACGTTCGTGTTTGCGGCTGCTGTAACATCGCAAACCCATTCGCCTGCAGTATTTTTATAACAAGAGAATGCTCTTTCGCGTTTCAATGTTACAATACGCGTATTATAATCGGTGCAGGTTGTAAACGTTGCATTTACAGGATATATAGTTGTCCCTTTTGCTTCACTTGGATCTTCATAGTCACGGTATGCATGCGGTTGCCCGATGCTAAAATTCTGAAAAGTCACCGTCACTCTTCCATCCTCGCCCGGCTGCGGCTCTCTTTCAAAATCTGTGCGAACAGCTCCCCGCAAAGACTGCTCTAATGCAGTTTTTCCTTTTGTATTCGGGTCTGATGGAGGACATGCAACCGTTGTATTTGGTTTTTGAGTAGTTGTTGTTTGTGCTGTAGTGGAGTTTACAGTTTGCGTTTGAGCATGATTGTTTGTGTTCGCGTTTTCATTCGCTGCAGGCAATGGCTTTATCCATTCTTCATGCACTACAAATGATGACGCGGAACCGTTTTGTGTTTCAGGATCGCAGGCAACTGTATAGGCATATTTGCCCGCATAAATATTTACGTCTGTAACGGTGCCGGGTCTCCAGTATTTGTCGTCTTTCAAGCTTAATGGCGATACCAGCACACGATCTCCTTTTTTAAAAACATGTTGCGTTTGTGCCGAAGCAATTAAACTAAATACAGAAAAAATAACAGGTGCGATAAACAAGAACAATCGGTAGAAGGTTGTTGATTTCATATGTATATTTTGTTATTTGGTTACTAGGTTTGATAGAAAATTCAGGTTGTTTGTGCTTTATATTTGGTTGGAAAGCAAGATAATATTTTATTGTTTTTGAAAGTACATTTTCTTCTCCGCAGATCTCTTTAGTTAAGCTATGTGCGCAAGCAAGACATTGCGTTAATTGAAAAACATCAGTAACAAAAGATTAATTTGCCTACCGGCAAACAGGAGCATTTTTGTCAGGATACTTCGTACGTTTCAATAGAAATTTAATTTAAAAATCAGCCGATCCGTTTAAATTGATTTGAATGTTTGTATTATGCATAGTAGCCGCACTTATAGTTGCTGTGGTTATTATTGTCCGCATTGAAATACAAAATAACCGGTTATTAAAAACGGTAACGAGTCCCAATAGAGGCACAGGTACTGAAAGAGATTTGGTTTTAACGCTTTTAAAATCCGGCATTCCAAAAGAAACAATTTTTCACGACCTGTATTTGAAAATGAGCAATGGTAAGTATTGTCAAATTGATGCAGTGGTGGCAACAAGTGTGGGTATAATTGTATTTGAAGTAAAACAATACGGCGGCTGGATCTTTGGAAACGGTTATCAAAAGCAATGGACGCAGGTGTTAGCATATGGTTTGGAAAAACGCCGGTTTTATAACCCCGTAATTCAAAACAAAAACCATATCGAAAATTTAAAACGGCACCTTAACCAAGGCAATGTTCCCTTTTTTTCAGTGATTGTATTTTATGGTGATTGCAGGTTTAAAGATATCAGTGCTATACCTGGTGGAGTTTTTCTTATAAAATCTAACGAGGTTTTAGAAGTTGTAAAAACAATTAAGGAAACGAATAAGCCGGCGGTGTATCGCAATAAACTTGAAGTAGTAAGAATACTAAGAGAAGCAGTATCTAACGGAGGAGATATCAGCATCCAGCAGCAACATGTAAAAAACATCAACGATATGCTAAGTAAACGCAGGAGATTTTATGAATAATAAAAAGAGCTCGGCATATTCTCAGATTTGCATTCATCATTTCTTAGCATCTAACAGTTTTTCCTTAATAATAAAGGTAAAAACTATTTTGGTTGTTATCACAGGATCTGCGGGAAAGAAAATTTTCGGGAAATAACGTGGATAAATCCGGAGTTTAATGGGATTTTTCCCATTTATCGATACTAATGAAATTTATATTTTCGAAGTAAATATCGAATTATGAAACCTACTGCTTTACCACAATCACTCCTGAAATTTATTTTTTGTATTTGTTTTTTTATTTTAACAAGTAAAATACATGCCCAAGACTTAAATGGGGTAACCTTTGGATTTTCTTCAGGATATAGTTTGTTGAATCATCATCCAAATGATTATTCTTTATCTCCGGATACAAATCATACATTACAAATACAAACACTTTCAAAAGGTAGTTTTGTAATTTCTTCAGTAGTTTCTGTTAAGCTTGGAAAATTAGCACTAGCAGATGTTACAACCAGGAATGGGAAAAAAATCAAATCATTAGTATCACAAAATAATGTAGATCACGCTGCCACTTTTTGGAATAGAGTTTCTATAAATGCTTCTTTGGATTTATTGAATGTAAAATCTGATAATGTAACATTTAATACAAAAGTGAATGGCGGTATCGGCTTAGGCTATTTTCTTACTGAAAATATTCAGATAGCCGCTTTTTATGATGTGCAAACGGTAAGACAACTACGCGATTATATCATTAATAAATATTTGAATCAACGTATTCCTAATGGATCTGCTTACTACAATGCGTTAGATCAAAATGATAACACCCTTTTTTATAATAAAACATTTGGTGGTTGGTCTTTAAAGCTCATTTTTTCTTTAGCAAATAAGAAGGCTGGTTAGTGCCAATTTCCTGACTCAAACTAGTAAAAAATTTAAAACCTTCTCCGCGTGTCGCTTTGGCGAAGTCATATATACAGCCAAGTACATTGCGACAATCGGAGCACAAAATCTTATATCACTTCCATTATCTCAATCCATGTCTCTTTGCAAACAACCGGGAGAATTTTTTAATTGGTATGCATCGCATGTTTTTTGGCATTTGTAAATACACTTGTTAAATGATGTTTTAATTGCGGCGCTTTTGTTTTTACTTCCGGTATTTCGTTTTGGGTTGCAAATTTTTTCCTGATTATAATATATGTAAGGGCTGCGGCACCTGCTACAATAGTTGCAATTATTACTTTCTTCATAACTTTTTTATAATAACAAAAGCAATACACATGCCATTCAAAAAGTTCATCAACATGAAATATTCGGGTACTAAGTCAATGTGTAACTGTTTGACATAGTTTCTTTCTTAAAAATATTTCTTTGTAAAAAGTACTTGTGTGAAAGGACACAACAGAAAAATTCCTGCGAAAAATTTAAATTAGCAGAATGCAAAAAAATAAACTCATCAGCACGTTCGCAATGATTGCATTTATGCTTGCCCATGTTACCCTATCGGCACAACAACATACTATACAGGTAAAATCAATTCCTTTTAAGATGTTTTGGGAAAACACACCTCAAAATTATTCTGTAACAGACAGCAGCCTGACAATAATTGCCGGTGCAAAAACAGATATGTTCAGAGATCCAAATGTTACTTACAATACTGATAATGCACCTAAACTTTTATTTAAGCCTGATGAAGATTTTGTTCTCACCGCTTCTATTGAACATGCTTTTGCAAGTAAGTGGGATGGTGGTGCAATTGTTCTAAAACAAGACAGTTTGAACTGGGTTAAATTTTGCTTTGAAAAGGATTATACAGGCGCACGAAGAGTGGTAAGTGTTGTAACAAAAAATATTTCTGATGATTGCAATTCGGTGCAGGTACCAACAAATAAAGTGTTTTATAAAATTGCGAAAGCGGGTAATGTAATAACACTGTATTATTCACTTGATGGCGCGGACTGGTTTTTGATAAGGCATTTTCAATTTGATACAACCGGAAATTTTTATGCAGGCTTTTTAGCACAGTCGCCAACAGGTGAACACTGTGAAGTTAAGTTTTCAAATATTAGTTATGTAGCTAAGAAAATCAAAGACCCTTATACCGGAAATTGAAATATTTAATCCTTCGGTTTAAGTAAATATGCAATCCAGCGCGACGAAGTGTTCGGGTGTCTGGGTGAAACTTGCAAACCTCTTCCCCATCTATTTTATTAATCATATCCCTGTTAAATCAATCTGAGGCGTATAACCCGCTCTGAATGCATTTAAAACAGATGCAGGTGTAAGCACGGTTGATTTACCTGCAGCTTTAAAACGTTTGCATTGCGTATAACCTGAAGGCGTCCATAAATACAAATGCCTTTTAAATAAAAGATATGTATGGTTATTTTCAGTTATAAAACTACCGTCAGGAAGATCAGTATTGTTTTCTGTGTGCGTGTTTTTTAAACCGTTTCTATTAATTCTTTCCCGGTGTATAATGTCATCAATTTCCTGTATAGAAGTTTTATCCGTAAACTTATAACGCGGGTTTCCTTTAAGCCATGCTGATTTAAACCTGTTATAGTCTTCTCTCCTGCATTCAAAACAAGGACGATGCCCGGCGGCAAAAGCAGTTGCTTCATCTAAGAAAAATAATTCAGTATAAAAGCCGGGCGTCATTATATGGCGCTTTCTGCCATTAAATTCAAGTTTGCATGTTATCCATGCTTTTGATTTAAATGCCCGCACAATTTTACCTTCTTTGTTGTGAAGATTTCCTCGGTTACCCATCCATAAACCGCGTGCTTTTGTTTCAAAAATTTCACCGAATGGATCTACACGGTTCTGCATTTTATCATATTAAAAAATAAAAATCGTTTTTTCAAAATAGCAGGTCTTTATCTCAGGCAAGCGCTCTGATTAGATCCGGTAATTCTTCTATTCTTGCAAAGTGCAATAATCTTTTTCGATAGCCTTCTCTTTCTTTATTAACGTGGTATAAAATGGCACGCTGTACTCTGTCTAATAATTGTTCACTTACCTGTCGTAAAACAATATCTCTTTGCTGAACGCCCGCTGCACTCATTCCGGGTTTATCAAATCTATCCTGCAGTGATAATAATCGTGGAGAAATTTTAAGCGGGTAAATTGTACGAGGTAAGTCAATCACAATGCCGTTAACATGATTGATCCATGCTGGTCCTTTACGATCGCCGGGTGGTTGTTCTAATTTGTCTTCAGTAAGTGTAAAGCCTGCTGCAGATAAAACCTTTTTCATCTGCTCCAGGTCTTGCTCATAAGTGTCTAAAACATTATCAGGTCTAACGATAACCAGGTGCTTTATTTTGTCCGGGTATAACGTTATAAAACTTCCGTCCCGCAATAACCGCCCTACAAAATTGTAATAATAACCTGTAGCTAAACCAACGGCTGCACTAATATCAATAATGGGAAGATGATCGTAAAATTGAGTAACACGGTTATCTGAAAAGTCGGTATTATCATTTAAGTCAATAAACCTTTGAATGGGTAAACGCAGTTCATGCATAACTGCTTCTATGGTAAATTCATCTACAAGGTAACCTCTTGTGGTAAGAAGATAAAAAGGAACTTTAGTGCCGGTTTGGTAAATGGGCATAACCGGTAAACCTAATGCATGCACAAGCCCTAATTCATAATATACATTAGGACTGGATTCGCCGCTTATTCCGTCTCTCGGTGTAAGATTAATAATAACAAGATCTGCAATATCCAGGCGGGATAAAACGCCATTAATGATTTCCTGCTCATTCCACTCTTCCGGTATATGTACATAATGTTTGTTTGTTCCTGTTTTTGCCAGTAATTCTTTTGCTGTTTCCTCGGCAAGTAATTGTTCAACAGCTTTACCAATAACAGAAGTAGATGAGTCCTTTCCTTTATCGCCCCCCATCGGTCCGAGGATCAATATATCAAGGCGATTGTTTTCAAAGTATGTTTTTTTGGTCATGTGTTACTTAGTGTTGTTAGGTCCTGCATCAACCGGAAATACAATGCAGTTATTATAAAACTATAATAAATTTTTTACTTACTGCTTACATATAAACATTGCGTGGCTATAGCTGCCATCAGATAATCTGTTTATCTTCATTTCTATTAAAACTTACTGATTTTATGATTAAGATTGGCATTACCGGTCACAGAAACTTATTATATCCAAACCAAGTAGCCAGTGAAATTCGTCTAAGCCTGGAATATTTTAAAGCACTCACTAATTATACTGAAGAAAACCCTACAGTTGTTTGTATTTCAGCACTCGCTTCAGGTGCAGATCTGTTGTTTGCTGAGGAAGCGATAAGGCAGGGAATAAGATTAAACGCAATGATACCTTTTAACCTGGATGAATATAAAAAAGACTTTACGGCTGCCGATATTAAACGGCTGAATAATGTTCTTGAAAAGAGCAGCAGCATTATTGTTCAGGAGGCAACAGTACAAACACAGCAACAACGGAATGAAGCTTATTTGCAGAACGGCAAAAAGCTGGTAGATGTTTCAGATGCGATAATAGCCGTATGGAACAAAAAGCCTGCAGCGGGAATGGGTGGCACTGCAGATATAGTTACGTATGCCAAATCAAAAGATAAACAGCTGTATATAATTGAAGCAAAACGAAATGATGAGCGCAATGCGTTTGCAGGTGATGTTATACAGGATAAATTTGATTTGCTGGATAAAAAAGCCGTAACATATAAAAAGCATCGTTTTGAACCTGCATGGATTTCCGGGATCATCTGTGGACTTTTGGCCGTATTAAGCTTTGCAATTAAACAATCATTTATAGAAACACTAACTACATCAATTGTGTTTCTCTTATCCGTAAGTGAAATAACCTTTCTGTTTCTGTCTTTTATTCTTTTAACCGTGTTTGCCAAACGATGGAAAAACTTCTTTCTATTAAACAGAAGAAATGCAGAGCATTTACGTACGTTGTTATGGTATAGAAATGCAGGAATTCCTATTCCTGAAATTGAGTTTGATGATGAACACCTGGATAAAGAAATGTTGGTTATTGAAAAAGAAATGGGTAATGCTATTCAAAAAACAGGTAATCTCAATAATGCAAAAAGAATGATCTGGAGTTTAGCACAGGCGCAGGCTGAATATCACGAAAGGGTAAGAATTAAACCGTTTGAAAAAAAACTCAAACGAATGGATGTTTGGCTGCAAATAATAAAGGTTATTTTTTTCGTGGTTTCGCCATTAAGCTTCATCGTTGATGCGATCGAGTATTTTTATCCCGGCAACAACATCACCCGTAATATTCCTCATTCCTTATTATTATTTGTTGGACTGGTGTTGCCTTCCTTTTATGCTGCATTGGAAGGCATAAAATATTTTGGAGAATGGAAACGAAATATTGCTGTATCAAAAAAAATGGTAAAAGAGCTTGAGAAAGCTAAAAAAAGAATTCTCGATTGTTCTACAGAAAATGCATTAGCTACAGAATCCAGGTTGCTAAGAGAAACATTAGAAATTGAAAATATTGACTGGACAGCAAGGTTTGATGAAAAGGAAGTAGGTGCCGTACCCTGATTTATACCTTGCAGCAATCAATTAAATCAGAAATTAAAAAAATATAACAGTTAAAGATTGTAAACACGCATAACTGTGCAAGCACATTGTCTTTAAACAACAAATGCTATCTTCCGCATTGAAACAAAACTGAAGCAACATCTTTGATTAATTTATAACATAAGTAAGACCAAAACACAGTGAGCAATACAATAATACCATTAGAAAGAAGCAAACAATGTATCCTAATAATAAATTCAAATAAGAGATCTTCATAAGCAATGTGTATAGAAAGAACAAGCATGGCAACTGAAAGAATATAAAAACTTAATACCGGTATGAAGATCATAAAACTGAAAACTTTACCTGCACCGCTTACTTTAATGATGGTGGCTATTGTATTAGCAGCAATGGCAACATGGGTATTACCCGCAGGCACATACAGCAAGTTATCGGCAACCGGTAACCAATCATTTAAAATGTCTTCAACTTCCGGTGACATATCGCTGCCTTTTACACAACACACATTAGATAGTCTTTCAATAAAAATTCCTTTAGAAAAATTCGCGGCAGGCGATATCAGGAAACCGGTATCAGTGCCGGGCACTTATAGAAAATTAGCTCGCCGGCGGCAAGGCATCATTCAAATTTTAGAAGCGCCGGTAAAAGGTATTGTAGACAGTATTGATATAGCGTTGTTTATTTTATTCATTGGCGGTTTTATGAGTGTGTTCAATAAAACCGGCGCTATGTTCAGGGGCGTAAACTATTTAGCACTGCGCATGAAAGGAAAAGAAAAGCTGCTCATCGTTATATTGATTTTTATCTTTTCTTTTCTTGGCGGTTCGTATGGTATGGATGTGGAATCCATCGTTTTTTACCCGGTGCTCGTTCCGCTTTTTCTTGCCGCAGCGTATGATTTAATGATACCGCTGGCTATTGTTTTTGGCGGTGCCGCCGTTGGTTTTGCCGCTTGTTTTACCAACCCGTTTTCAGTGATCATTGCATCAAATACTGCCGGTATAAACTGGATAGATGGTTTATATGAGCGGTTGTTGTTTTACGTTATTGCCGCTGGGTTGTATGCATGGTATGTGCTGAGGTATGCTAACAAAATAAAAAGAGATCCCACACAATCTATAGTATATAAAACGGATGGTGTTGTTAAATCTCCTTTTGAAATAAATACGGATACTGATGCCGCTTCATTGAAACTGGGTGCAAAAACAAGCATTTTGTTATTGATATTTATGGCGACGTTCATCACCATGATCATCGGCATTGTCTTTTTTAATTGGTGGACAACAGAAATGTCAGCCCTGTTCTTTGGTTCAGCAATATTGATCGGATTAATACACCGCATGAAGGAAAAAACATTCGTCAGCGAGTTTATATCGGGCGCTCAAAATTTACTTGGTGTTGCATTTATAGTCGGGCTTGCAAGAGGTGTAACCGTAATTTTAAATGATGGTCTTGTTGCTGATTCTATTCTCTTTTATACATCCAACCTGGTACAACATTTTTCGCCTGCAGTTTTTCTGATTGGTGTAATGGTTTTCTATTTTTTCTTTTCTGTGCTCGTGAGTTCATCATCCGGCATGGCAGTGCTTACAATGCCCATCATCGGTGCATTAGCCCTTCTTATGAATATTCCCGGTCGTGAAATTGTAAACTCCTATATGTGGGGTATCGGCATTATGTTTCTCATCTCTCCCACAGGCTCAGTTTTCCCTGCATTGCTTATGGTGCAGGTAAGTTATAAAGCATGGCTGAAGTTTATTATGCCTTTTATAATAATAATGCTTGTGCTAAGCGCGGTATTTTTATTGATCGGGGAACGGTTTTAATTATGCCATAGCCGGCGTATAATGTAACTGTTGAGTGCAGTCAATCTCAGGTTTGCACGATGCCATCAATAAATGACACATATCGTTTAAACAACACACTAATTCATTTTACAGCATTGCAACAATACTTGTTATTATTATACAAATAGGAACAAACTGTTTATTCAGGGGTTTCGCACAAAATCATCCAGGAAGCTCCAAATTTATCGCGCAGCATAGCAAAGCGTCTTGCAAAAAAGGTCTTTTCCATCTTCATAAAGATCACACCACCTTCAGATAAAATGGCGTAAACTTTTTCTGCTTCTTCCGGCGTATTAAGCCGTAGGGTAAGATAAGCGCTGCGCATGGGTTCTGCATTAGGAATATCAGCGCCCATTAATATTGAATCGCCTATTTCGATTCTCGCATGAAGAATGGCGTTTTTCCAGTCTTCAGAAATGTTTGCTGCGCCGGGTTGCTGCTGGTGTGTCATCATCATAGTGATTTTGCCGCCAAGATGCTGTTCATAAAAACGAAATGCCTGCTGGCAGTTGCCGGGATAGTTTACATAAATATCAAGTTTCATACATCAGAATTTATAACTTTTGAATTACTGTAAAATTGATGCTATGCTTTCAATTGCACCATGTGTAATTACGACAAATTAAGGGCTAACAGCGCAATGGTGCATCACGGTGAATGGCGGACTTTCTTAACAAGCATTGAATAGCAAACACTGTAAAGTAAATACAGTAATAACTTCCCGAGTTTCTGTATTCAGGCAGGGTTATCGCGACTGCCCGCCACCGCGTTCTATCTGCAATTCCTGTAAGTTTGTGCTAATTATAATTCATAATTGTATTCAAAAACAATTCTCCATGTCAAACAAAAATTTTCTTTCCCTCTTTTTACTTGCTGCGTTTTTGCTCTTCATTAATCCACATAGCTTTGCGCAAATGAAGGCATTGTCAACCGGTGCTAAAGCACCCATGTTCACTACCAAGGCAAGCATGGCGGGTAATGAATTTGATTTTAACTTAAAAGAAGCGCTGAAGAAGGGACCGGTAGTATTATATTTCTATCCTGCTGCTTATACAGGCGGCTGTGATCTGGAAGCACATACTTTCGCCGAAATGAAAGATAAATTTACCGCAGCAGGTGCAACCATTATTGGTGTATCTGCGGATAATATTGAACGATTGAAATCTTTTTCATCCAGCCCGGATTATTGTGCAGGGAAATTTCCTGTAGCTTCAGATGCAGATGGTAAAATTGCAGCTTCTTATGGTTTGGAAGTAACACCTCCGCAACCGGATGTTAAAGATGTAACCGGTCAGCAGGTTACGCATGGTTTTATTCCGCGAACAACATTTGTTATTAATAAAAAGGATGAGATTGTAGCTGTCTTCTCATCAGCAACCGATCATATAAAGCCCGATGAACACGTAACAAAATCATTGGAAATTGTAAAGAAGCTATAATTTGAAATAACATTTAGCAGATAAAAACTATGAGCAAAATCATTTTCGACTGCGGAATATCACTGGATGGATTTTTTGCTGGAGATAACAGAAGTCCGGATAACCCTATGGGCGGTGTTTCACCACAAATCCACCAATGGATGTTTAAACAAAAAGCATTTTGGAAACATATTAATAAGGAAGGGGGTGAAGAATACGGTGCAGACAGTAAATTAATTGATGACGTGTTTGCAAGAACAGGTTCTTACATTATGGGAAAGCGAATGTTTGAAGAAGGTGAAGTGCATTGGGCAGAAGATCTATTTAAAGCAGATGTGTTTGTGCTGACACATGAAAAAAGAGATCCCTGGGTTCAAAAGGGCACAACAACTTTTTATTTTATTAACGACGGAATAGAAAGTGCATTGGAAAAAGCAAGACAATCAGCCAAAGGAAAAGATATACGGATACAAGGTGGGGCAAATACCATTCAACAATATCTCAATGCAGGGGTTATAGATGAATTTTTCATTCACATTGCTCCCGTTTTTTTAAACAGTGGTATCCGGCTGTTTGATGGTATTGACAAAGACAAATATGATATTGAAATTGTGGAAGTAATTCCATCAGACTTAACAACACACCTGAGATATAAATTGACGCGAAAATAAAAAGAACTGCCGCTAACTTAGTAGTGCCGCAATGAATGACGGACATCTGGCTTTTGCAGTTACCGCTTTAGTAAAATAAAATTGCATTTCATCATGCACAAAAAATATATCATTCCGGCACAAACACGCATAGGTCATGTTCACCTGAAAGTAGCAGACCTCCAGCGTTCACTTGCATTCTATTGCGATTTACTTGGCTTTGAAGTAACGACGATGTATGGAACGCAGGCAGCATTTATTTCCGCAGGTGGTTATCATCATCACATTGGTTTAAATACCTGGTATAGTAAAGGATTACCACCGGCACTCGTACACAGCGTTGGTTTGTTTCACACGGCAATTTTATATCCCACAAGAAAAGACCTTGCAATAATTTATGACCGTTTGCGAAGGGCATACTATCCGTTAACAGGTGCAAGCGACCACCTGGTTTCTGAAGCGCTCTACTTAAACGACCCCGATGAAAACGGCGTAGAATTATATTGGGACAAACCTAGAGACATGTGGAAATACAAAGATGATGGTTCAATAGAAATGGCTACGCTTGCACTTGACCTTGATGATCTGTTGAAAGAACTTGATACAGTTGCTGATGATGATATTTAAATTAAAGATGAATGAGCAAACCTGTTAAACACAAACTTTATTTGCTGTAAACATGTGCTGCATTGCCTCTTTGCCAAAGCCATAAAAACAACTCACAATTATTTGGCTGTAACCGTAAGAGTAGACATAGGTAAACCTTGTTTGCCAAAGCCGCCGCTGTTTCTTTCTATAAACATTTTATTATCTCCAAAGTCCGTATTCATTGCCGTGGTTGCAGTGGTACATGCCTGCACCTTGCTAACAAATGCAGCGTAAAGCGCATCTATTTTATCAGATAAAGAAACAATCTTAAACGAGCTGATGGTATAAACGGTGGTCATAGCGCCGCTCACGAGCATCTTTTTTGGCTTTAGCCATATTTTGATTTGCGCCAGGTTATTATCATCTCTCATCTCCTGGATTTTATTGTCTTCTGCAGGCAGGAGTTTGGTTTGTATCTCCAGGTATTTTTCTGCAAACTGTTTGATGTTGCTGGTTGAATCGGATATATCGCCCAACCATAAGTTGCATGTGTTGTTTTGGGCAAGGGCCGCACTGCTGATAACAAGGAAAAGGACAAAGAAAATGCTTTTCATAAATAAAGGTTCTTTATTGAATAATGGAACGCTAAAATAAGTTGTCGTATTGAGGATGGTGGCTTTAAAAATCATAAATTTTTCCCAAGCCTGTTAACTGTTTGAGGTTAGTAAAGCCTAGTGATTTTTTGGTTTGAAGTATTTCCGTTTTAATTTCTTTCTGATGCTGCAGAAATAGCGTTACCAGATGGATGGCTTTATTGCATTACCATTGCAGAAATTGCCTCAACCGGGCTATTACTGTTGGAATAATTAAATGATAGATTTAATCAACTATATAGCCGGGATGACAGCGTTACTGCAACAGCGAAGCCATGTTTATGAAATTGCAATACTATTATGGCGTGGTAAAGAAGGGTTACCAATGTAAATTCTAAACTGCCTGCAGGATGTCTTCACGAAAAACTGCTTTTTGAATTTTATTCCCATCAGACCACATGCATTCATATTTATCATGTATCATAATATTTCCATTTTCAGAAGACCTGGTGGCATTACCTTTTACTGTCATTGTTGGACTGCCTGTTTTTAATTTAACTGTGTCTCCAGCTTTAAATTTATTAGCCATAATATTATTATATAAGAAACGAGAATTTATAAATGTAAGCTTATTTAATGCACGACCGCTTTTTCTTTTGTTCAATTAATAATGTTCGCAGCCGGCAGCAGCAAATAAAATAAAAATAAGTTACGCTATCCCGTGCACAGAATGTGTTACTTTTTAGCTTAGTTCCTGGGCTTGCTGTAGATTGTACAAGTATAACAGTTACAGGGTTTATTGTTGTTACTAAGGTGTACCCAAACCGTTATTCGTTCGCCTCGTGTTCGTCTCCGGAACGGCAAAAGACGAATATGAAACGAACATGAAACGAATATGAAACGAAGAAAACACTTAAATGCGCGCCTTTTTTCTTTGTCTTTAGCAAGGCAAGGCGTTCAGCCAGGCATATTGCGGGGACTGTAATAATTATATTTAAAAATAGTTTGCCATCTCAAAAAAATTATCTCCTGCTCTTTTTAATTCCAGGTCTTTTTATGCTTCATCAATCCATATAAGCAAAATATTTTCAAGCTCCCGAAAGAGATGCCTCAGGTAAATATTTTAATGGTTCGGTTAATTGCTAATTTCAATATCACTAACTTATCCGTTAAATAATTTATCTTATTCCATTATTGTAAACTTAAATTATAAAGTATGAAATTTACATTACTGTTAATAGCACTTTTATTTTCCTTTACCGTTTTTTCGCAAACTACTGTTAAGCTGGAGGATGCAGCAAAGCATGTAGGTGATAGCGTAGTTGTATGCGGCAAAGTAGCCGATGCTGCTTTTGTTGAGAGCATGGAAAACAGTCCAACATTTCTTAATCTCGGGGCAGCTTATCCAAACCAGCTTTTAAATCTTGTTATATGGAAAAATCAACGGGATCAATACGATCCGGCGCCGGAAGTTCTGTATGTAAACAAAAATGTTTGCGTAACCGGTAAAATTGAATTGATAAATGATTTGCCGGAGATTGTGATTTACGATAAAAGCCAGCTAAAAATTACTGATTAGCGATAGTTGATATTAGGTACAACAATACCGGCGTGCAAAATGTTTGTGTCTTGGGGCGAAGCCTTAGACCTTGCCGCCTCTTTATTAAAGCTGCCGGCTATGCAAACGGCACTCAAAGATCAATTTATAATTTTGTGTTGGTAGTATCTTTATTTATCGGGGCAGGTGTTACATGCATGCTGTCGACCGGTACTGCAGGTGCTTTTTGTTTCTGTTGAAAAGCATATCGCTTATAGGCCCTTAGTTCGCCGGTATAATATTCTGTTGGCCAGTTTTCATCAATATTTTGAATGGCTATAAGGTCGCTGTCATTTTTTGGAATATCAAGCGGCTGATTATTTTTATACTGCGTGTTATATTGGCTTAACCGGTTTTGCAGTGCTACAATATTCTTTTTGGCTTTACTTTTTATATCAGATTCCTTTACGCGCAACACGGTTACATTCGATCCGCTTATTTTTTCCTGTGTTATGGATTGATCGATAATTTTTTCCTGTTTATCCTGGCGGCTGCCGCCCATAAGCGCTAATACGCCATGTGCTGCAACATTTGCCGCACCCAGCTGGGCAGAAACATTACTTGTGTGAAAAACAAACAGCAAAACAAAAACAAAAAAAAGCCTGTTAATTGGTTTCATTGAGTGTTTTAAAGTTGAATCGATGAATATTCCATGAAAGTAGCAAATGTTTGAATCTTCTGCCAGGGTTCGTAATAGAATGTAAAAGAAAAGGTTTTATGTTAAACCAGTTTTTCAATTTATTACGCTTAGTTAACCCTGGTATATTATATAAAATGATATAGAAATAAAACGTCAGCAGTAAAAGCATATTTCGTCTTACCATTAATTTCTAACTGGATATGTTTTGTCGCTTTGGAAACGCCTCTTAAGTTAACGATAGATGTTAAAAACACCCTGCACCTTACTTCGTTTCCAACAAGAACCGGCTCACAGAATTTGAGTTGCTCAATTCCATAATTAACTTCCAGCTTAATATTTTGTACATCCACAATCTGTTTCCAAAAAAAGGGAATAAGGGAAAGAACCAGGTATCCGTGTGCAATTGTTGTTTTAAAAGGGCTTTCTCTTTTAGCTCTTTCAGGATCGGTATGAATCCATTGACGGTCTAAAGTTGCTTCGGCGAACTTATTTATCTGTTCCTGTGTAATTACATGCCAGTTAGAAACACCTAACTCCTTACCTGTATACGATTCAAATTCTGCATGGCTTTTTATAATAATCATGTTACTAAGATATGTTATTATTAAACCCAGCCCGGCGCAAAGGCAAAGAAAATGTTGATGTGCGTTTGGTACAGTGCTTATTCTATGCAAAGCGTAAAAAAAAATTGACCTATCATTTTAGCATAAATACACCTGTAACAAATCAATCTTACATTGTTGCCTGCACCAAAATAATTTTTAGCAGTATAAAATACGCAACAGGTATATGAAATTATGTTTGCTTTAATATGATTTAATGCTTCAATTCGCTTTAATAGCTTATATTTGTTTTTTCAAATTGAGCTGTACAAGCATATTTAAGATAAATCTTCTCTTTACTTAAACGTAAAATTTAGCCTTCTCTCACTTCTGTTTCTACTCTCTTCAAACATTAATTATTAAACAAAAAATTGTTTTTTATGAATCTCTATGTTTCTAATGTAAGTTTTAACACAAGTGAAGAAGATTTAAAAGATCTATTCTCACAATTCGGTACAGTTACTTCAGCAAAAATTATTACGGACAGAGAAACCAACAAGTCGCGTGGTTTTGCTTTTGTAGAAATGTCATCAACAGAAGAAGGCAATAATGCAATATCTGGACTGAACAATAAACAAATTGATGGCCGTGCACTTTCTGTTTCTGTTGCAAGAGAAAAGGAAAACCGCTCCGGCACAAGAAACTCCTTCTCACGTTCTAATGATAAACGCTTTAATTAAATATTACAATGACTGAAAAGCTCGCATCCTATAGTCCTGTTTGGAACAAATATTTATCTGCCATAAGAATTTTAATGAAGAAATCTTTGTCCGGTGAACAGGTACTTGGTATGAACCGCAATGATTTTGACAGAGCTGCGGGTATTAGAAAATCAGGGTACAGGTTTATAATAAATTTTGTAAATAATAAACCCGATGCCTTATTTAGCGGCAATGGTTTTGTGCAGTCGTTTATAGCTGCTTTGCGAAGTGATGAAACAATACAGGAGCTTCTTTCCAACAATAATTATGCTTTTGTATTTACCACTAAATATCAATTACAAATAAAGAACAATGGACTGTTAGAGCAAACTGCGGAACCCGCTGCAGAAACAGAAGTTTTATCACACTAACAGCATTATTTCTTTGCAGCCACGTGCTGTATTAAACAAACATTCTTATTTTGACTTTTAAAGATTTAACATTGGGTGCGCCTTTATTAAAAGCGTTGCAAGCACAAGGATATACACAACCCACACCCATTCAACAAAAAGCAATACCGGTAATATTACAACAGAAAGATTTACTGGCTTGTGCACAAACAGGCACTGGCAAAACAGCCGCTTTTGCATTGCCCATGCTGCAGTTATTAATGCAGCAAAAAGAAAACAATACAACATCAAACATTAAAGCCTTAATACTTACACCTACACGAGAGCTTGCCATTCAGATTGAAGAAAGCTTTACTGCGTATGGTGCATACTGCGGTTTAAAACATCTTGCTGTTTATGGTGGTGTTTCGCAGTTTCACCAGGTAAGAAAATTAAGACAGTCTGTTGATATACTTATTGCCACACCCGGCAGGTTACTTGATCTTGTTATGCAGCGCCATATTTCATTACAGCATATACAAATGTTTGTGCTGGATGAAGCCGACCGCATGCTGGACATGGGTTTTATAAATGACGTTAGGAAAATAGTTGCAAAATTGCCGGTGCAAAGACAAACATTATTCTTTTCTGCAACCATGCCGTCAGAAATTGTACGGCTATCGCAAAACATACTCCACCATCCTGTTAAAATAGAGGTGACACCTGTATCATCAACAGCAGAAACAGTTGAGCAGGCGGTGTATTTTGTTGAAAAGGAAGATAAAAGGTCGTTGCTTATTCACCTGTTAAAGAACAACGACATTACCTCTGCGCTGGTGTTTACGGAAACAAAATTTGGTGCTGATAAACTATGTAAGGCCTTGCAAAGAGAAAATATAAAGGTGCAGGCAATACACGGCAACAAATCACAACCGGAAAGGCAAAAAGCTCTAAACAGCTTTAAGAATAAAGCTATACGCGTATTGATAGCAACCGATATTGCATCAAGAGGAATAGATGTTGAAAGCCTTTCGCATGTTATCAATTTTGAATTACCCAATGTACCTGAAACATATGTACATCGTATTGGCCGCACAGGACGCGCAGGTGCCAGTGGTAAAGCAATTTCTTTTTGCGGAATAGAAGAGAAATCATTGCTGCGTGATATTCACAAACTTATTGCGCAATCTATTCCTGTAATGCAGGATCATCCATACCAGATGAAGGATGCAGGCTTATCATTACCGCCAAGTTCTTTAATGAGCTATCGCTCACTAAATGGCCGCAGAAATAAAACATTCATGCAACGATAATTAAACCGCCCTTACGTATAACTATTATGACAATAATCATAATCTTCTTTTTTTCTCATTGGTTTCTGTCTTTATTTTTTCATTCATTTTTTCTGCATCGTTATGCTTCTCATAAAATGTACACGGTTACAAAAAGATGGGAAAAGATATTTTATCTGTCAACATGGATTGTGCAAGGTTCATCTTTTTTAGTACCACGTGCTTACGGTGTATTGCACAGAATGCATCATACTTACAGCGATACAGAAAAAGATCCTCACTCACCGCATTTTTTTAAAGATATATTGCACATGATGCTGCATACAGCACAAATATTTAGTGCATTTGTAAGCGGCAAAAATCTTCCTTCCGAAGAGTTTACCAAAGAATACCTGCCTAAGTGGACCCGCCTTGATAAATTAGGTAACCATATTATAACGAGGCTTGTATTTGGTGCTGCTTATATTACTGTATATATTTTGTTTGCGCCAAATGCATGGTGGTTTTTGTTGTTACCTGTTCATTTTTTTATGGGTCCGTTACAGGGCGCTATTGTAAACTGGTGCGGACATAAGTATGGTTACAGTAATTATAATAATGGCGACCATTCTAAAAACAGCTCACCTTGGGGTGTTTTATTAATGGGCGAATTGTTTCAAAACAATCATCATCATGCGAGGAACAATGCAAACTTTGCCCGCAGGTGGTTTGAGTTTGATCTGACTTATCTTATAATGCTGGTAATGCACAGGCTAACAATCATAAGATTAATATCTGTACCTGTAGCTCGCCGAAGAACGTGAAAAAATGTTGGCGTAGTATCTCAATTTTAGATTGCATTTTTAAGTTACCTGTTTTCTTTTATGCGCTTTTCAAAAGCGATACCTGAATGCAATTTATTTCCATTAATAACTATTTTATACGATGTTAATTGCAACAACCTACTTTTATTATAGATTTCATCACACTTTTAAAAAAATTGTATGGGCATAGAAGAAATAATATTGATAGCATTAGTGCTTCTTGTTTTATTTGGTGCAAAAAGAATTCCTGAAATGATGAAAGGCATAGGAAAAGGAATTAGTCAGTTCAATGAAGAAAAGAATGCACGAGATGATAAAAGGAATGAGGAAGATTAATGCACTATTTAACACACATACGCTTGTTTCAAGTATCTATGTAATCGTGGTGGCAAAAATTTCTGCACAAATTATTTCCAATCGTTCATTCATGAATTCAAACGTTTAGATTCTTTCATAAAATTGAAGACACGTATTATACTTTCCTTTTTTCGGCTATGCGAAGAATGCAATAAGAAGGTAACAATCGTTCTCTGAAAACTTCACATAAACAAAGGCAAGGAATTTGTTTAATAACCTCATCAAACTATAATAGCTACTCGCTAAAACAATCAAATGAAAAAAATATTTGTAATAGATGATGAAGCAGATATACTTGTTTCTATAAAAGCATGGGGAGAAAAGAAAGGTTATGCAATAACAACATTTGAAAATTCAGACGGTTTCCTTGACAGTCTTTTAGAAATTAAACCAGACATAGTTCTGGTGGATATTAATCTAAAAGGTGATGATGGCAGGCATGTATCCGAAGATTTAAAGAACATATTACACTTCCCTATAAAAATAATTTTAATCTCCGCCGATGCAGGTGCATTGTTAGATTATCATGCGCATTATGCCGATGGTATTTTAAATAAGCCTTTTTCTTTTTCAGATTTAGAAAAAAAACTAAAGCAGCATTTAAAAAAATAAGCTCCGGCTGGCGAAGCTTATAACTCCGGCACTAATATTTCACACCCCTATTATACAGGTAACCATTATTGTTTTTGTGATAGGAAAGCATCCACTCATAAATGTTCTGACCATTTTCTGTATAGTTCGGATCAGTTGCTTTTGTCCATGCATCATGCCCACCGGTTGGCCAAAGCGTTAATTTAGCCTGCACTTCGGGGTTATAATCATTAATATACTGAACATAGTCAACACTGTACCACGATGGAACTGTTCCGTCATCATAATTATGAAATGCCCATACCGCCATATTGGTTTGCGCAATCGCCTGACCCTTTTGTGTAGTGGGATAAGATGCCCCTGAAATAGGAACGATTGCAGCCACCGGCGGGTTGGTAGTACTTGATGCATAATCCCACAGATCGCCGCCGCCCATGCTTATACCGCATATGTATATTCTTGAAGGATCAACCCTGTATGTTTTAGTTGCATAGCTTATCATTGCAGCAATATCGGCAGGTACAGGCCACGTAGCAAACTGCGGAGATAAAACTATAAACTGGTAAGTTTTTTTATTCACTACGAAATTTGATGGAAATGTTTTTGCGGCAATCAGTTTAGGTATTCCGTTATCCGTTAAAATAGGTAAGCTTGACTG
>DASZUY010000407.1:0-37261 GCA_035547495.1 Parafilimonas sp.
TAAACGGCTTTTTGTATAGCTCGATTTTTAAGAATGGATAAGAACTGTTAAACATTTTTGTTACTTCCTCCACTTTACTCTCTTTCTCAATAAATAATTTCATGGTGTTCTTATTGAATGGTCATTACTGCAAACGGTGCATTAAATATCAATTGCTTTGATTCACTCTTATGAAAGAACGCATGTTTTTTTGGAAACGTAAGTATAAGGTCCGCATCATTTTTCTTCGCAAAATCCGTAATGGCATCATACACATTTTTGTTTTTGATAAAATGAAATTGAGGGTTTAGTGCTTTCAGATAATTTGTAAGTTCTGATATGCGGCTTGTCATCACGTCGAATTTTTCATCCGTTTTGTACACATGCACTATATCAAGCTTTGCATTAAACACGCTTACAATATTTGATATTTTTTCCAGAGGTAGATCATACAAGTTTTCCAGGTCTGTTGCCAACACTATTTTATTAATGGGTTTGTAAGATGCATTTCGCGGCACTACAATTACAGGGTATTTCAAATTTTTTGAGAGGTATACCGTTATACTGCCAATAAAAAATTGCTCCTTAATGTTTGTGCCTTTTGTTGCCATTACTATTGCCAAAGGATTTTGATAATCGCACATCTTTATAATTTCATTTTCTATCAAACCACTTACCTGGTGTGAGTTCACAGGTATTTTATTTCCGGTTCTTTCTAAAATATTTTTTTTCAGTGCATCTAACTTGTTTTCTATTTTAATTTCATCTTCGGTTGGTTCTGTATAAACGCTGCCCGCATTTATTGATAATTCCGCTGCATGAAGAATTAAAAGCTTTGCATTTAATGCAAGTGACATATCTGCCGCATAATTCACCGCGTTCATCGAAATGTCTGAAAAATCTGTTGGTGCTATTATCGTTCGCATTTTAAATATTAATGTGTAAAATTATTGCAGCATTGCAACCTTTGAAATGATGATACTCAAAAGCACATGTGATTAATATCATAGTTTAAATCGGATTTATAAATTCACAAGAACATATTAATAATTCTCGCAGCTGTTTTAAAAGTAAAATGTGGAATATAATTTTTTCAATACATGATTAAAATCATGTTCATTATTTAAAAAAATTTTTATGGAGATTGTTTTAGCCTAAAAAAGTATGGGTTGTTGTTTCCGCTTAATGAAGGATAAGTAAGCACGCTTTATGTTTCGTTTTATTATATCCACCAATATCAGACCGTGCAGTTAAGTTTTGTTATAAATATTTTATGATAAATCTTATAAAACATCTTTTGTGCTTGTAAAACATTTTATGCTTGCAATAGTATTGCACGATTTAATAATTTTATAAGAAATAATTGCGTTACATGATTATCATCAACTAAAAAAACAGTCTTAATTTTTCCAGAAATAAGTTTTAGTTGAAAACCACTTTAAATTCTGAGCCTTTATCTACTTCACTTTCAACAGTAATTTTCCCGCCCATACTTTCAACCTGGGTCTTAATAATATACAAGCCCACTCCTTTTGCCTGCGGATGTTTATGAAATATTTTATGAAAGCCAAATATTTTTCCGCTGTAACGTTCCAAATCAATACCAAGTCCATTATCCTTAACTGAAAGAACAATTTTGTCTCCTGCTTTTTTTGTTTTTACATGAATTAAGCATCTGCGGTTTGGATAGCGATACTTGATAGCGTTTGTAATTAAATTCTGCAAAATGCTTTCTAAATAAGTTTGCAAATAAAAAATTTCTTCTGCCGCAAGAAAGTCACATGTTATTACAGCATTACTGTTTTTAATTTCACCTTCGCAGTTTGCAATAACCTTGTCAAAAACCTTTTTAAAATTTACCGGTACTAATTTTTTTTCTTCATGCTGTATATATAAAACTTCTATCAAATCGTTAAACGTTTCATTTAATCCTTCAACAGATTCGTGAAGCTTTGACATATACATTTCTTTTAAATAAAAATCTTTTTCTAAATTATAGAATTGCAACAAAGATTGAATATTACTGATTGGCGCCCGAAAATTGTGTGCGATGATATGTGTAAATTCTTCAAGCTGCCTGTTTTGATTTTGCAACCGACTGAGTAAGTTTATACGTTCTGTATTATCTCTTGCAATTTTTGCAGCACCAATAATTTTTCCATGTTTATTTTTTAAGGGAAAAATTGTAACAGAAACATAAACAAAGCTTCCATCTTTTCGCTTTCTGAATGTCTCAAGCCGCTCAGGTATTTCTTCTTTTATACGATCTAGAATAATTTCCTCTTCATGCATTTTTTCATCAGGAATAATTATGCTTATAGGTTTACCAATTACCTCTTTTTCTTTATACTGAAATAATTTCTCAGCGCCTTTATTCCAGCTCAGTATTCTGCCGTTTAAATCTTTACTAATTATTGCATCTTCAGAAGAAGAAACGATTGTTGCTATCTTGTCTCTTCTAAGCTCACATACACTTGATATATCTCTTATCGAACAAAAAAAATAATTGAATTCTTCATTCACTTTAAATTTTATACTGGTAGATAAGGTAGAACCATCTGAGCGCCGTGCATAAACTTCGTATGCCTCTTCAGTTATATAATCATAAGCGAGTAACACCTGTGTAAAAAAATCATTTGCGGAAAAAAACAAATCTTTCAAACGAATTTGCCTGAGTGCGTTTTGATTTTTTTTAAATATGCGCTCCGCTTCCTTGTTAGCAAACAAAATTCTTTGGTCGCGATCCAAAACAAGAATACCATCAGGAAAGAATTCTATTACTTTTTTAATGTTATTTATATCAGCCACGTCAAAATCCATAACTAATTTTTTATAAAATGATAAACAATTATTATAGTACCATGCACACATTCATTTGACAAAAAAATATTTGAATAAGCTGTTGCAGTGTTTATGATATTGTTTTATAAAAACGAATTGAATTAGCACATATCAACTCAAATTTCCGCTTGATAAAATATCAATCCATGCATTTGGAACTGAGATTTGACGTGTGCTTTTTATGTTCATATACAAAATAGAATGCGCAGGTTTTACATTCTTATTTTTTGCTTGTTCATTCGGGATTTTTTTTTCGGGGGTAATTTTTGCCTTTGACTTCAAATTCCTTCTCAACTTCATAAAAAAAATTAAATGGTATTTTGTTAGCAACCGCAACAATATGATTTGTATACTTTAAATATTGCAAATTAGAAGTTGAAAAATTTAGAAACAACCTGTTGAAGACAAGATTAAACCAAATAAAGTCGGGACAATAAGAGTTTAGTTATGATCTGTAATATCCTGGAAAATACCGAGTAATTTTTCGCATTCACCATTTCTAAAAATAGGATATGCAATTACTCTTACAAGTTTAGTATTTCCTTTGGCAGTAATTAGTTTTGCCTCAATATCGAAAGACTTACCAAATTGAATAGCATTATCAATAGATTTTTTAACGAGCTCGCGGTCTTTTCCTTCTTTATAAAAATTGATGGCAGCAGATAAAGTTGCGTGGTAGTCTTCCGGAACTTCGAGAATCTCTTTTGTTATTTTACTCCAAAAACCCGTATTCGTTTTAAAGTTTCTTTTCCATGCACCAATGCGTGCTATTTCGCTGGTTTTATCAAGTATCTCGAGAATTTTTTCATGTTCTTCAGCTTGTGATTTCGCATCGGTAATATCTTCAGTAAAAATTAAAACACCTCCTATCTTTTTTTCAAGCGTGTACCATGCACGAATATCCCACTTCAACCACATACCTTTATTATTGGGCTGCACAAAGAATAAATCTTCGCCTTTACTAACTTCACCTTTCAGGCAGCTATAAAATAACTCCTGCCAATAAAAATTTACTTGCGGCAATAGCTCACTAAATTTTAAGCCTGCAATATTTTCAGATAAATTAAAATCTTTGATCCATTTTTCAGATACTTTAATAAAGCGTAAATCTTCATCTAACATAGCAATTGCGTATGGCGCCTGCTGCACAAAAATTTTATATTGCTCATAGCTTGCCTGCTTTATTTCAGATACCGTTTTTTTAATTTCTTTTTGGCGTAAATAGCTTTTATATCTATCGGAAAAATTTGAAGGATTAGAAAAATTCAGCATGACTGCAATTTGCTTTTTGCTGAATTTTTTTTCACTTAAATAGTGATCAGCCAGGTTCATTTGCAGATCTCTGTAATAAGAAAAAATAGTTGTATCATATATTTCTTTAAACTTTGCCTTAAGCTTCGTTTCCGAAATAAAATACTTTTTTGATAACTGTTTTATCCCGGGAAATCCTGTAAGTAAACTTTTTCTTAATTCTTTTTCTACAAGCGCAATTTTATGATCATCAGACTCAGGCAAATTGTTATACTGAATTGCACTTTCTTCTTTTTTTAATTTTTCTTTTATATAAGTAACATCTGCAACGTGTACAAAAAAGCCTTTCACTTTGTTATTTTTAATATCAGGAAAATAGGTTGCGATTGAATGCTTTGTTTCTCCAGATGGCGTAGTTATATCACGTTCGAAAACCTGCATTTTACCCTTTAATGCCTGTTTTATATAAGGAAGATTTTTTTGGTAGAGTGTACCAAGCAGTTCTCTTATGTGCATTTTGTTTATCATATCAGAAGGCTTAACACCAAACCATTCTGCATACGATTTGTTTGCGAACCTGCAAATAAGATCCTTATCCCAGTATGCAAGCAAGGCATTTGTTTTTTCAATTACGTCAAAACCAAGTTTTACAATCTTTTTATTAATTGCAGAGACCATCGGAGGCTATGTATTAGTGAATGAAATCAGCAGCAGTGCTTATATATTTCTATAAATAGTAACCGTTTTTGAACATTAACCTATTGCAGCAATGCGTAAATTAGAATATCTTGTTGATCCAATTTGCTTGTTCTTATTTATAATTTAAAATGCAAAGCTTCTGCATTTGTTGAAAAAGAGTATGACGAACGTCATCTTTTAAAATAATACTTATCATAAGCACTGCATATTTGTCCGAATATTTTTACAAAAATTAAACGCCATGTTTGGAGATTTAAAAGATGATGCAATTGAAACAGTTTTGCATCACCAGATAATCGGACACGTTGGTTGCCATTCAGATGATACAACGTATGTGGTGCCCATTAGTTATGCTTACGAAAACGGTTGCATATACGGGCATACACATGAAGGAATGAAAATAAAAATGATGCGGCAAAACCCGAAAGTTTGCTTTGAAACTTATAGCATGGAAAACATGGGCAACTGGCAATCTGTAATTGCGTGGGGAGAATTTGAAGAGATTACAGACGAAAAAGAAAGATCTGCAGCCTTACATATTTTATTAAAACGTGATCTGCCTATTATCACCAGTAAAACGGTTCAGCTTACAAGCGAATGGCCATTTGTTCCGGAAAATTTAAATACCATAAAAGGAATTGTATTTCGCATTAAGCTTACTACTAAAACAGGAAGATACGAAAGAACTGAAGATATAAACTGGTGGTAATATCCGATTATCTTACACTTTAAATGATGGTCTTAAGTAAGAATTTTGTATTGCATAATGCTTGCAATGCTGATCGCTTTTTCTTTCGCTGTGTTTGCTTTTTTCCCTTCAAACAATTCGTCAACTGTTCCTGTAAATAACTGCAGCCAGCGTTGAAAATGTTCTTTAGTGAAAGAAACGCGTTTATTTAAATTGTTGTGTACGATCATTGGGTTGCCTTCATACTTGTTGGTGAAAAAAATAATGTTCTCCCAAAAATCATACATTACCGGTAAATGATGTTTCCAATTCACTTTCGCCACATCATTAAAAATAAACCCAATGACATCATCTTCTTTTACTTTGTCGTAAAATGAATTGATAAGAAGTTCCACATCCGCCCTGTTTTCAATATCTGTTTTCATTGATGCTATTTTACAATCAGCAATATTGAATCTTCCACTGCCTTCACTGAATGCGTTATATATTTTTCAAAGCTTAGCACATCACCTTTGTGTAAGTGAATATTTTCATCGTGCATGTTAAAATTGATTTCACCTTCAACCACCACTAAAAATGCATCTGTGGTTGCATGATGCGGTTTTAGTAATTCATCTTTTTTTATTTGCAATTGCATTACATGAAACTTTTCGTTTTTGTAAAGCTGTTGCCACTTAATTTTTTCTGTTGATGCATGTTGATATAAATTTCCTAACTGCATAATTTTTAATTTAAGTTGATGTCATTCTCTACAAATCTTTTCTCTGGAATCTTTTAGTGCTTAACCAAACGGGAATAATCACCCATAATAACAACACAAACGCAGCAACAAATGAACCAAGCTGTGAGCCAAAAAAATCCTGGAACACAGCGCCGGTATAACCCATCAGCGCAGAAACATCCATTTGTAATAAGATCAAGATGCGACATAAATCAACAGGATTGAGTGCGCTGCTGAACACCATAAATTTATCCAGCGGGTAATCTTCAAACTGGAAAAGAATAAATAAAATCAATCCGTCAAAAATCAAAGCAAAATATAACCAGAGCATAATTGTAATACCAATGCCTTTGGCTTTATCTCGTGTAAGCACTGCGGCGAGCATTGCAATGGCAACAAATATTATGGATAACACAATGCCTGCGCCTAACATGATAAAACCAGTTGCTGTTGGCTGGTAAATAATAATTGGAATACCTGCACCAATAAAAAAAGCAATGCTTAACGCAGCAGAAAGACCATAAAATAAACTCAGCCAGATTGATTTTCTTTTGAGAGGCTGACTTACGAGCAGCTCAATAAATTCTGCACTGTTGTAAACATAAATTGCAGAAAAAATAATTGATGTTAGCGGAACGATGAGCAATGTAATGTTTAATAAACTCAGCAAGCCTTTTGATGCTTCATCCTGCAACATGAAAACGCTAAGCGAGATGATCAATAATAAAACTGTATAAGCAATCACAATTTTATTGCGCAAGATATCGGCTGTTACATATTTAAATATCTTTTTCATGAGTGTTGATTGAGCATAACGTTTGCAATGGCTTTGGCTAATTTTTGCTGACCGGTTTCATCGCGCAGCGCATTAATATTTTTATGAAAAAGCAATTTGCCTTCCTGCATGTACATCGCTTGTGTTACCAATTCATCTAACTCACTTAATATGTGTGAGGTGATAATGATGAGTTTACCTTTTTTAATTTCAGCTTTAATTTTTTCTTTTAAAATTTCTGAAGCAACAGGGTCTAAACCTGCGGTTGGTTCATCCAATATCAGCACATCGCTATCAAATAAAAATGCAAGTGATGCACTTACTTTTTGCCTGGTGCCACCGCTTAAAGTGCGCATTCTTTTTTTCAGCATTCCATTTAAACCAAAACTTTCAATCAAGTCTTCATCAAAATTTTTATTGTAAGCGCCGCGTATATCTTTAATCATTTCTATCACTTGTCCAATCGTCATGTTTTCCGGGTAGCGACCAATCTGCGGCATGTATCCAATGTGCTGCCGGTATTTCCAATCGTGTAAAATATTTTTATCGTTAAATGTGATGAAACCACTGTCAGGAACTACCATTCCCAATATACATTTTATTAAAGTTGTTTTGCCGCTGCCATTCGGTCCCATTAATGCAATACATTCTCCTTTAATAAAGCTTACAGAAACATCATCCAAAGCTTTTAATTTTCCAAAACGCTTTGTAAGGTTGGTTGCAATGATCATAGCTGTAAAGGTTTCATTAGTGGAAAATTATCTTTCAGGTTTTCAGGTGTAATGCCGGGTATTACTTTTTCTGTTTTATCAAAGAGTGTCACCATAAAGCTTCTGAACAACATCATAGCAGAAGGATTTGTTTCTGTTATCATCGAGAATAAACTCACCGGGCGATAAGGCACATCGCCAACGTGGTCTTTATTCAAATCATATCCTTCATATTTATCCCAGTAATTATGGTCGAATGTATTTAATACAAGCGTGCCGTTGGTGGCAATATCAAATGTGTTGTTTTGAAAATTATTATGCGTTATCACATTTGCATTGCAACTCGCCTGTATGCGAATTGCCCAGCCGTTGTTATCGAAAATATTTTTTTCGATTTTAACTCTGTTTGTTCCTTCTGCATGGATTCCGGTGGTATTTCGTATAAAGCGGTTGTGATAAATGTAACTGTCAGAAATTTCTTTCAGCAAAATTCCATATGCACCATCACCCCAGTTTTCAATAAATGAATTATCAATCATCTTCACACCATGTGTAAACATTACAGAAACGCCGGAACCATTACGTTTAAAGACATTTGAAACATAATCGTCGTTATGCGAAAACATAAAATGCAAACCGTAACGCAAATTGTTTTCAGAAATATTTTTTTGAATGAGAGAGTTGGTTACAAACTCAAAATAAATTCCATCGCGATGACCGGTAACATAATTGTTGATGATGCGCATACTGTCGCATTTCCAGCAGTGAATACCATTGCCGCTGCTGGCATCATCGCCGTAGGCTTTTAAATAATTATTGATGATACTGCAGTTGTTACTGTACTGCATTAAGATGCCCCAGTACGAATCTTCAATGATGTTGCTTGATATAACGATATTGTTTACATGAAGCGTTTTTATCGCAGCAATATCATCCACATCTGAACGACCTGAGTGCTGCAGCTTAAAACCATCAATCGTTACATTATCCGCTTTTATAAAAATGATTTGATATTGATGTTCGCCATCTAAAACGGGTTGCTCTATTCCTTTTAATACAACAGGTTTGTCAATCACAATTCCTTGTTCTTTATACAAACCTTTTTCAACCAAAATAGTATCACCTTTTTTGCAATGCTGTAATGCTGTTTTGATGGATGTGTACGGTTGATTCTTTCCGACAATCAATGTTGTTGCATTTAATTGAAAGCCATAAAAAACACAGCTAACAAAAAAGATAATTATGATTGAAATTTTTTTCATTGATTCTTACTTAATCAATTCATCCCAGTTCAACGGCATACCGCCGGGATATTTATTCATTACTACAGCAAGACTATCGCGGTTATCAAATGCAGCGATGTTGCCATTCATCGGGCTGTGTAATAAATCTGTTTTATACAACAGCAAATTTTCATCGGCTTTTATCAACTCATGATTACCGCAAAAATTCACGGCATACATATTTTTAATGTCAGCTTTTGAAATATTTTTTTCTTTTAAAAACTCACTAAAACAATGCATGTCATCAAACTTATACACCTTGCCTTTTGTTGTAATTATTTCAGCGCCGAAATGCGGGTCGCTAATCGTCATCGAGCAATAACTGCAAGGCTCCTTACCAAGATTAAAGGGTTCTGGTCCATCGGAGGAACATGCGCTCAATAAAAACAATGACACGATTGATATTGCAAAAAGTTTCTTCATGATAATTTTCTTTCTTTTTTAGAAGCGATGATTTCACTAAGCATAGCAAGCACTAACAATACTGCGGCTGCAATAAAAATCCATCCACCAATATCAGGAATTGAAAATGCGCCGAAGTTTAATAATTGTTTATAGCCAATTAACGGTGGCTGATAAGCCATGCCTGGTACTTGTATTGGCGCTTCAGGATTTAAGTCGTGACCATAATTATATTCCCATCTCCAGAAATCGCCCATCGCTACAATACAAAAAATCACGAATAAGATTGTAACGAAATACAAAACGTTTTTTCTGTTAATAATAGAAACAATAAATACAACCGCAGCAAAAAATATAACGCAGTAAGGCAACACAGTGAACTCAATAAAATCATTTGCATGCAATGTTTTCATGCCGATATAATGATTAAGCCCGTTGATAATTTCAACATCACCACCCAATTTTCCTGCAAAAATTTTTAATGCTAATCCTTCAGGATATTGCGGCGCTGTTAACTGTATCTGCCATATCGGGAAAAACAAAACCAACACCAATAAAACTGCTGCAAGAAAAACAACAGCTCTTATGAATGGCTTTAATTTTTGTTTCATCTTGATCGCTTTATAAAATTTCGCGTAATAAAAAATACTTCGGATACTATAATTCTTGTTTGAAAAAATAAGGATGAGAACCCCCATTTAACGTTGGCTGAAACTATTGTATTCTCACCCTTAATTATTTTATTGAACCGTGGTGGTGTCTTGTCCACCCGGTGCTTTATCTCCTGTTCCGAATGCTAAAGGCACATTACTTCCTTTTGGGGAAATGCGTATGTAGCCAGACATTTCCTGGTGCAATGCGCTGCAGAAATCTGTGCAGTAAAAAGGAAAAATTCCAACGCGGTCAGGTGTCCATTTTAAAGTCCGTGTTTCACCTGGCATCACGAGCAACTCAGCTGTGTTCGCTGCTTTAATAGCAAAGCCATGTGGTATATCCCAATCCTGTTCCTGGTTGGTAAGATGAAAATAAACAGTGTCACCCATCTTCACGCCTTCAATATTATCCGGCACAAGATGCGAACGAATGGCGGTCATATAAACATCAATCCTGTTTCCGCTGCGCACCACCTTAGCAGCGCCTTCACCTTTTGTTGCAAAAGTGTTTTCATTCGTCATAATATCATAGAACTTCTTGCTCTTATCTTTTATTAAACTCGCTTCAATTGCCTGCGCATAATGCGGTTCACCGATTGTTGGGAAGTCAAGTATCAACTGCATTTTATCACCTGAAATATCATACAACTGCGCACTCTGTGCAAGTTCAGGACCTGTAGGCAGGTAACGGTCTTTCGTAATTTTATTATACGCAATAACGTATTTCGGATTCGGCTTTCGTGAGTCGCCACCGGGAATACTTAAGTGACCAATTGAATAATAAGTTGGCACACGGTCGAGCACTTTCAAATCTTTAATATTCCATTTTACAATTTCAGATGAAATAAAAAAAGAAGTGTACGCATTTCCCTTTCCGTCAAACTCTGTATGCAAAGGACCGAGACCGGGCTTCTTCACTTCGCCATATAACACATCTTCATATTTTAAAACCGGAATGCTATCATAAGTGCCATCAAATTTTTTGTTGTTGATAGCATTCATCATCTTATCAAAACTAAACACAGGTATTAGCGCTGCGAGTTTGCCTGAACCAACAATGTATTCACCTGTCGGGTCAACATCACAACCATGCGGAGATTTTGGGCAAGGCATGAAGTAAGCAATGCCCGGCAAAGACCTTGTGTCTAAAACAGTAACTTCTGTTTCAATAGTTGATTTTGCAGTTTGTGTTTTTTCATCATACACATTGTGCGCATATCTCACCTGTTGTTTAACACCTTTGCCTTGCTGTAAATATTCTTCCGCTTTTTTCCAGTTGATGGCAAGAATAAAATCTTTGTCGCGCTGCGATGCATTTACTTCAAGCAACGTGTGCGCCTGTTCTGTGTTGTAACAAGAAAAGAAAAACCATCCGTGTGAAGGACCTTTGCCAGCATGACTTAAATCAAGGTTTATTCCGGGTATCAATAATTGAAAAGCAATTTTCATGTTGCCGCTATTTTTATCAACGCTTACAAAACTTATGGTGCCACGAAAATTCTTTTTATATGAACTAATTGGCACATCGCCATTAACGTTATCAGTCGGAACGCTAAACCGTGTTCCCGCAACAACATACTCAGTATTCTCTGTTATAAAAGGTGATGAGTGATTGCCTGCGCTGTTGGGCAATTCTATAATTTCTGAAGTTGTATAAGTGCTTAAATCGATACGCGCAATACGCGGTGTGTTATTGCCATTTGCAAATACCCAGCGACCATCAATTATGCCATTTGTTTGCGATGCTTCTACGTGATGCAAATCATCCCAAGGTATTTCGCCATGCGATGTATTCAACATTGGTTTTGTTTCTTCGCTATAACCATAACCATCCTGCGGGTCTTTTGAAAAAACAGGAATCACACGCAGCAATCTTCCGGAAGGCAAGCCATAAACGCTCATCTGCCCGCTAAAACCGCCGGAAACAAAATCGTAAAATTCATCGTACTTGCCCGGAGGCACATACGCTTTTTGTGCAGCATCTGCACTCACTGCATTCGCAGTATTTTTTGGTTTGCATGAATACACGCCTGCCATCAGCACAACCGCAACTGCGATTGTCGCAGGCACTTTAAAAGTTCTCATATAAAATTTGTTTTATTGTTATTTGACGCCGTCGTTTTTACGCATGAACTCTAAAATATTTCTGGCGTCTTCATCAGAAAGATTTTGATTGGGCATTCTCACCAAACAGATTTCAAGTTGAGATTGCAGTTCCGGATCTTTATCAATCATTGCATCAGGATTCGTAATAAAATTCATAATCCATGCAGGTTGTAATTTTTTTGTTACACCAGCCCAACCCGGACCAACTAATTTTTCATTTGTTAGTTTATGACATGCAGAACATTTGATATCATAAATCTTTTTGCCGGCATCAGCCATCGTTTCGTTTAAAGGTCCAACTTCAACGTTTGAGAATTTTCCTTCTCCGCGATGCGGATCATACTCAGAAATAGATTTGGTATTGCCAGTTTTTGTACTATCACTATTGCTGCTGCCACCGCCTGCGCCGCCGGAACATGCATACATTACTATCGCTGTAACAGCGCAGGAAAAGAAGATTATTTTTTTCATGTCGATTATTTTTTTTGACATCACAAAATTCCAGCTGCTGCAAAACTGTTTTTATGCGTTCAATCATAAATCACGATTTTATACTACATGATTCTTATCATGTAAATGCATGACGAACATCATTAACATGCTGTATCAACGAAAATATTTTTGAAACAAATCACTTATAATGATGATTGATTCAAACTTGTTGATTGCCTGGGGCGCCACTTATAAAAAAATAACAGCAGGTGAATTAATATTTGCTGAAGGCGCAATTGCAAATTTTTATTACCAGGTGGAAAGTGGCAGCGTAAGATGGATAAATGTAAAAGATGATGGCACTGAATTTATACATCATATTATGGGCGAAGGTGAATCTTTTGGTGAACTGCCGCTGTTTGATGATGAACCTTATGCTGCAACAGCCGTGGCTGAAACGGATGGATATGTTTTAAGATTGCGTAAAGAATGTTTTCATCAATTACTAAAAGAATATCCTGATATACATTTTGCTTTTACAAAATTGATTACACAAAGACTGCGTTATAAATTTTTTCTTATTCGCGAAGTGGCATCGCATCATCCTGAACAAACGATTACTTCTGTGTTGGGTGAATTGAAAAAAAATAACAATCATTTTTGCCCTGAATCTACGCGGCTTAAACTTACACGTCAACAATTAGCAGACATGACAGGCATGCGTGTTGAAACTGTTATAAGGGCTATGCGCAACATGAATAGCAAAGGTGTAATCCGCATAAAACATGGTAAGGTTTTCTGTTGATTATGATTGCACGCATATAATCTCTCTATCTTCTGAATTTATTTTGCGGCGAATAAATTTTTCATGCAGCAGTTTACACGCAGATGGATTAATATAGCGCTTACAAACCTTTTGGTGGTTGCATTGTTAGGCTGCATTATGCGTTATAAAATTGCATTCGCACTTCCTTTTATTAATCAAAAGTTTTTGCTGAATGCACATTCTCATTTTGCATTTGCAGGATGGATCACACAAGCACTCATGACTTTTATTGGGTTGTTTGTTGCAAAACACAGCAATTCTTTTTCACTCAAAAAATATAATTATTTGTTGTGGGGAAATTTTATTACAGCCTTCGGCATGTTGCTAAGCTTTCCTTTTGAAGGTTATGGTTTGATATCCATTATTTTTTCAACACTTTCCATTTTTGTTTCTTATGCTTTTGCAATTGTTGTTTGGCGGGATTTGAATAACATCAACCAAAAAAATATTGCTACATACTGGATAAAAGCTGCTCTAATTTTTAGTGTGCTTTCATCCATCGGTCCATACACGCTGGCTTACATGATGGCAACAAAACACATTTATCAAAACATCTATCTAGCTTGCATTTATTTTTATTTACACTTTCAATATAATGGCTGGTTTTTCTTCACGTGCATGGGTTTGCTGATGGATAAATTAAATATTCCGCAGTTTTTATTCAAACTGAAAAAAAATATTTTTTATGCTTTTGTGTTTGCCTGTGTGCCCGCTTATTTTTTATCGGCATTGTGGTTGCCCATTCCGACATGGCTATATATAATTGTTGTAATTGCTGCTTTTGTACAAGTAATAGCGTGGATGATTTTTTTCGGGAAACTGATTAAAAACTATAAGCTCATCTTTTTGCAAACAAATAAAACCATTACAAATCTTTTTAGTTTATCGTCCATTGCACTTTCAATAAAATTGTTGTTGCAATTAGGTTCTACAATTCCATCATTAAGCACCTGGGCATTTGGTTTCAGACCGATTGTTATAGGTTACCTGCATCTGGTTTTCTTAGGTATATTCAGCATATTTATTTTGGCGTACTCTTTTCATAATAAATACATCGTATTCAATAAAAAAATTGCTTCAGGAGTTTGGACTTTTGTTTGCGGAATTTTTTTAAATGAAATCTTTTTAATGCTGCAGGGGCTTGGCGGAATTCAATACATAGCCATTCCTTTTGTAAACGAATTGCTGCTGGTTGCTGCCTGTATAATGTTTTTTGGAATAGCGATACTGAACATTTTAAGACCTGCAAAGGTTTAAAGCATTAACACCGTCGGCGATCTTCGTTACAAATTCTTTTTACGAACAAGTCGGCGAATCTTAGCTATAAATATTGTGATGTTTAAAAAGATAAGGAATGCCAAACACCATGAAAGCGCCGAGTATAAGTACAATACCAGTTAGTAATCCGTCAAACTCTTTTGAAATAATTACGCTGCTTGAGCGCTGCACCTGCATGGAATAATAAGCAGCTACTATCGTAAGCGCCCCAAAAACTATCCTGAATATTGTGCCGCCGCTTTTTAAATAGTGTTTGAAAAAATAAAATAAAATACCTGCAAGCGTTAATATCAAACACGACATAATAATTATGGAAGAAACGTTAATAATGAGCGAAGGTGAAAAGCTCGTCATGTTACGATAGATAGCATTAAATATCAGGTTTACACAAGTTGCAGTAATGCCGGCAAATAATCCTGCTAATATTGATTTTGAAAAATCAGTTTGTTCATAATTGTAATCCATATAAATGTTTTAAGTGTAAAATTGTAAGTGTTCGCTTTTAGCATTCCTCAGGGCGTTTGACCTTTTATCATTCTCGTTTCAGTTTGCAAAAATATAGTTTAAAATATATTTTATTGAAATAAAATTGTTATAATCTTACTTTTATATTATTAAAGCAATACTAATACAACAAGTTGTGATTTGATTTATTATTGCTGCATGAACGCGGAACGGCTTACTATTTGTGACCCCTCTATTTGCTTTTTGTGCAAACATTGCATGCCCGAATGGATACCTTCTATTGAAAAATACAAGAAAACAATACGGCTTAAAAAAGGCGAACAATTATTTAATGAAGGAGATGCTGTTAAAGGAATATACTTTTTGAAAAGAGGAAAATTAAAAGTACACGCACTATGGGGCGCAGACAAACAAATGGTGATTCGTTTTGCAAAAGAAGGAGATGTTATCGGGCATCGCAGGCTGGGCAATGATACAACTTACCCGGTTAGTGCAACTGCATTAGAAGATATTACTGTTTGTTTTATTGAAACAAAATTTTTCTTGCAGTCTATACAAGTAAATCCGGGCTTTGCGTTACAACTGATGATGTTTTATGCAGATGAATTACAGGAAGCGGAAAAAAGAATACGAGACCTTGCATTAATGAACGTGAAGGGACGCATCGCCGATACATTTTTAATGCTGCAAAAAAGATTTGGCGTGGATGGCGAAGGCTTTATTAATATAACGCTTACGCGACAGGACATAGCTTCGTTTGCTGGCACCATTTACGAAACCTTTTTTAAGGTTGCCGATGAACTAGTGAAACAAAAGGTCATCCGTTATTCAGGTAAAAGATTAAAAATTTTGAAATCATCAAAGCTTGAATCATTTTTAAAAATCGTACAGTGATATTGCCTGAAAGCAGGATGTTCAAAATGCAATTCACATCAATCATAAAACCCTGTTGAGTTTAAGTTCAAGCCAACACCTTCATACAAAGCAGCATAAACGAATATTAATCTTAACCGAAAAAGTGTTAAGCTTATTATTGCGATTCTAAAAAATCACTCTCTAATTATTGAATTAAAATAAAACATGATTTTAATCATGTTTCTCTCTTATTGAAATCAGTTTCCCGGCTGTTGTTGCAAAATAGTTTTGCCACTCAATTATTGAATATATGAACGAACAAGAAAAATTTATTCCAAAAGGTGCAATGGCATTTTTTGTACTGCTCATTACGCTCTGTGCAGTTATATGGTTTGGTGTTTATTTTTTAATGCTTAGCAGAAACTAATTTTTTATGATAGACAAATTTGAAAAATATGTATTTACAATTACAGCAATTGTAATTATGCTTTTTGTTTTCTCGCTTATTTATGCAAGAAACCGAAAACGTGCAGACGTTCCTGATTGTTTGCCTTACGATAAAACTTATACAACGCCCGCTGTTAAACAAATTGATTCAAATCTTTACCAGGTATATGCAGTAGCACAGATGTGGCAGTTTCAGCCATCTGAAATTTATGTACCTGTTGGAAGTACGGTTGATTTTTTTGTTACATCAAAAGATGTTGTGCATGGCTTTGACATTTATGATAAGAATGTAAATATGATGGCTGTTTATGGCAACATTAATAAACAAACTGTAAAGTTTGATAAGCCTGGTGTGTATAAAATAACCTGTCATGAATACTGTGGTGTGGGTCATCAAAACATGCAGGCAGAAGTAATTGTAAATTATCCTGACGCAAAAAATAATTAAACATGATAACTGAACAAAAATCAACTATCAGCATAACGCTAAAAGACGAAACTAACGGCTTAAAAATTAGCAGATGGCTTAAAACAGTAATATTAATTGAACTGTTGTTGCCAATAAGTTTATTAACGCTTGGTATTTATCATGGTTTAATGCAAACTATTTATCGCAGCGGCGTAATACATGAATCTACTGTTGCACATTTAGATTATTACCAGGGCTTAACACTGCATGGCGTTATTAATGCAATTGTGCTTACATCATTTTTTGCAGTTGCATTTGGTCACGCAACTATGGCGTTTTATTTAAAAAGAGAGCCCAATAAAAAAGTTGCATGGCTATCACTTGTATTAATGGTTACAGGAACGTTATTAGCCGCATGGGCAATGTTAAGTGGTAATGCATCCGTACTCTATACTTTTTATCCGCCGCTAAAAGCAGAGCCACAATTTTATATTGGCGCCGCATTATTAATTGTGGGTTCATGGGTGCCTTTGTTTAATTGGGCTGCCATGTATGTTCGCTGGCGCAAAGAAAACCGCACCACAAAAATGCCACTCGCAGTATTGGGCACGCTGGTAAATTTCACCATTTGGTTTGTATGTACACTTGCAGTTGCTTATGAAGTTATCGTGTTATTATTACCATGGAGCATGGGAATTACAAAAGATGTTGATGTAACATTAGCACGTACATTATTCTGGTTCTTCGGTCATGCATTGGTGTATTTCTGGCTGTTGCCTTCGTACATCATGTACTATACAATTTTACCTAAAGTTTCCGGTGGAAAATTATATTCTGATTTAGCTGGTCGTGTTGCATTTTTCTTATTCTTAATATTATCTATTCCTATTGGTGTGCATCATCAATTTAGTGACCCCGGTATTGATAAAGACACTAAGTTTTTTCAAACAATGCTCACTTTTGGTGTTGCTCTACCCAGCTTTATCACTGCATTTACACTTGCAGCTTCGTTAGAATTTGCCGGAAAAAAACGTGGTTCAAAAGGTTTGTTTGGATGGATGAAGAAATTGCCTTACCTCGATCCTAACAATTATCTCTTCGCCTACATGATAAGCGGTTTGATACTTTTTATTTTCGGTGGATTAACCGGAATTGTAAATGCATCTTATTCTTTAAATGCTGTTGTACATAATACTTCATGGTTGCCCGGTCACTTTCATATGACAGTTGCAGGGCCTGTGTTTCTTGGAATTATCGGCATGAGCTTATATCTCATCACAACATTAAAAGGTAAAAAAGTTTACTTACCTAAAGTAAATGTTGTTGTGCCTTATTTATGGATGATTGGCGTGCTGATTTTTTCAACCGGTTTAATGTGGGGTGGATTGATTGGCGAACCAAGAAGAACCAATCTCGGGCTTTCATATACTAATCCTCAAAGCCCATTATACCATGCAGAATGGGTGCCAACAACATTCTTGGCTTTATGCGGTGGAATTATTATGACAGTTTCTGCGTGCTTGTATTTTGTAGTTTTCTTTGGAACACTGTTCAGAAAATCCACCGCTCCATCTGCACTTGAGTTTCCTGTTTCAGAAGCATATCACAATGAAAGAAGAGTTGCTTTTTTCGACAGCTTTAAACCATGGCTGGTAATAATGGTAATAATCATTCTTGTTTCATATGTTCCGGCATTTATCCAGGCAGTTTCAAACAGCGGTCCCGGTGCACCACCATTCGAACCCAATAATCCTGTTTCAGTTGGTAAATAATATTGGTTGAAATGAAAATAAAAAAACATACAACGCTTTTAATCAGCATTACATTAATCGCAATTCCGGTTCTTGCATTTGCGGTTGTTACGATGCTGCAAAGCAAGTATGAAAAATTGCCTGTTTATAATTCTACATTAAACACATATAAAGAAGATAAAACGCCGCATTTCATTCAATCATTCAGTTTAATAAACCAGGATGGAAAAAATTTTTCTGATGCTGATGTAAACCATAAAATTTATGTAGCAGATTTCTTTTTTACAAGCTGCTTATCATCTTGCCCGAAAATGACAAGCAACTTGTTGTTAGTACAAGATGCTTATAAAAATGATGATAATGTTAAAATCATTTCTTTTACAGTTGACCCCGAAACGGATACTGCGCAACGATTGAAATGGTATGCAAATCATTTTAAGATTGATTCATCTAAATGGAATCTTTTAACCGGCACTAAAAAAGAAATTTATAAACTGGCGCGAGAAAGTTTTTATGTGAGTGCAAATGATGGAGATGGCGGTCCAAATGATTTTATTCATAGTGATAAGTTGGTGTTGATTGATAAGCAAAAACAAATTCGTGGTTATTATACGGGCACAGAAAAAAATGATGTTGAAAAGTTAATTCACGATATAAAAAAATTAGAAAATGAAAACTAAGTTATTAGCTGCTTTATTAACGATAGCATTGGCAACGCAAACAGTTTATTCTTTTGCAGATAATGCCGTGGTTTCTCCTGAAAAAGGGAAAGCAATTTTTACTACCAGGTGCACTTCATGTCACAATGTAAATACACAATTGGTTGGACCCGCTTTGGCAAATGTTGATCAACGCCAAACAACAGACTGGATTATAAGCTTTGTTCATTCACCAAAAGCGATGATTCAAAAAAATGATAAGGATGCAGTGGCTTTATACAACCAGTTCAATCAAATTGTAATGCCTGATCATTCTGATCTTTCTTCAGACGACATAAAAGATATTTTAGCCTACGTAAAGTCTGAAGCAAAAACTGCAAATGCAACCGAAGCACCATTTGTAAAGCCCTGGAAGGTTGTTCCAAATTATCGGCCGCTATCCATAACAAAAGATGCTGGTTTTTTTGTTGCCTATATTTTTGCTGTGTTTGTTTTGGTTGGCTTATTAATATTTTTAGTAAACGTAAAAGATATGCAGCGCAAAAAAGAAAATCAGAATATTTAAAAACCAAATACTTTATAGAACCTATTTACAGAAAAATACCTGTTCAGTTTTTGAACAGGTATTTTTTTTATTTAGCTGATATGCATATTTTTTATCTGCAGCACTTAGTTTTGATTTTATTTCTGAAGAATGAAAACGAATGCAAATGTTCTTCGCGAAGTTTTAAATATTTACGGTTGCAGTACAACCGCTTCTGTAACTGCATTTGGAAATGGTTTAATAAACAATACGTGGAAAGTTGAAGATGAAAATAAAGTTTACATCCTTCAAAAAATAAACACACATGTTTTCAAACACCCCGAATATATTTCGGAGAATATTCACTCAATCGCAAATTATCTTTCAAATCACCATCACCAATATTTTTTTCTAACGCCGGTTAAAACAGCAACCGGAAGAGATTTGGTTTTTATTGAGCATGCAGGTTATTACAGGATGTTTCCTTTTGTAAAAAACTCACATACAGTTGATGTTGCAGAGAACAAGTACCAAACTTTTGAAGCTGCAAAAAAATTTGGTGAGTTTACAAAATTGCTTTCAGATTTCCCCGTTGATGAATTAAAGATTACTTTACCAGATTTCCATAATCTGTCTCTGCGCTATAAAGATTTTGAAAACGCAAAACAATTTGGCATAAAAGAAAGAATAGAAAAAGCAAGTGAGCAAATACGGTTTTTAGAAAGTCAAAAAAGCATTGTTGATGAATTTGAAAAAATTAAAACCTCAGGAAATTTTAAGCTAAGAGTTACACATCACGATACAAAAATCAGTAACGTTCTTTTTGATGATAATGAAAAAGGAATTTGTGTGATTGATCTTGACACATTAATGCCCGGTTATTTTATTAGCGATGTTGGTGATATGCTGCGCACCTATCTTTCGCCGGTAAGTGAAGAAGAAAAAGATATTTCTAAAATAAGTTTAAGAGAAGATTTTTTTGAAGCAATTGCAGCTGGTTATTTAAGTGAAATGCAGCAAACACTTTCTCGGGAAGAGATTGAACATTTTGTGTATGCAGGAAAATTTATGATCTACATGCAGGCACTTCGCTTCTTAACTGATTATCTTAATAACGATGTTTATTATGGAAGCGCATATCCTGAACAAAATTTTTATCGCGCAGCAAATCAAATACAGTTATTAAAGTTGCTCATTCAAAATGAAGAAAAACTCAACAGCATTGTTTTAAAAACTGTTGGGAAAAAATAATGCACATTAATAATGATAATCAAAACCAAAAATATATTAGCACTTATACAATTTTTACTGATTATAAATTTTGCAACCGCTCAAAACAAAACATTCTATTCAGAAGATTTCTCTTCAGGTAAATTGCCAAGTGGCTGGTATATACCAAAAGTTGGTAATTGGGATCCGCAATGGATTGTAACCGATCAACCTTATCCCGGCTCTTATCAATATCAGCAACAGGCGCAGCCGATCGCTTCCAAAAGCCGCGGTTATCATCTGCAATTCCAGGCTGGATATTTTACAGATGAAGACGTTGACAGTTGGGTAAAAGAAAATAAATATCCTGATGGTTATGTTGTTTCTGCGCCGATAGATTGTTCAAATCATTCTTCCGTTATTTTAAAATTTCAACAAACGTTTCGCTGGTGGAATTATCATCTTGCCGACACTGCGGGTTTGTTTGTTGGCGTTAGCACAGATAGCATTCACTGGCATCAATGGGATGTTCGGCATGATATAAAAAGTGCAACTGATATGCTTACACCCTTAAAAGAAGAAATTGATATTTCGAAATGGGCAGCCAATCAGCGAAAAGTTTTTTTACGATTTTATTGGAAAGGAATGGAAGGATGGTATTGGATGGTGGATGATATTTCCTTAAGCGAAGCATTTAAAAAAGACATCGGAATTCAAAGACTTGTTTCACAAAATGAAAATGGCAATCATTTTTTATCTAATGATAGTTTAAAGTTGAGCATAAAAAATTTCGGGTCACAAGCCATCGATCAAAATATACAGATCGCCGGAATGCTTGATGGCAAAGCGTTTCAGCCAATCACAATTAATGCGTCTTCAAATCCGATTTCAACCGGCGAAGAAAGACAAGTGAGTTTTTCAAACATCAATTTGGCAAATCGACCACTACATAAAGTTTCATTCACAGCGCATTTGAGTGGTGATGAAAATAATTCGAATGATAGTTTACATGAAGTGATAAGCGAAGACAGTTCATTACTTGGTAAATTAGATGCATATCAAAAAATTAAAAATGGCATTCAATTAACGAGTGGAATTACAAAACTGAAAATCATTTTTTATAAACAAAATATTTTTCGCATTTGGTTAGCGCCGGATGGTGAGTTTACGAATCCTGCAGATACAGAAATTGTAATTAATTATCGGCTTGAAAATATTCCGCTTTCAATTAAAGATGATGCATCGAATATTTATTTGCAAACAGATTCATGCAAACTCATCATTCAAAGAAATCCAATTCTGTTTTCTTTATATAATGTGAAGAACAAATTAATTTTTAAAGAAACGCAACCACTAACGTTTGGTTCAAAAACAACGCAATATTTAAGTCGTGGTGCTAACGAATATTTTTATGGCTGCGGTATGCAGAACGGATATTTTTCTCATCGCAATCATATCATAAAAATTGAAAAAGGCGGAGGTTGGGATGATGGCGGAAGAGCGAATCCTGCTCCGTTTTATATGAGCACAAATGGTTATGGTGCTTTGCGCAATACGTTTGATATCGGCTTGTATAATTTCACTTCAAACATGAGTTTGTCACACAATGAAGATCGCTTTGATTGTTTCTATTTTGTTGAATCCTCATTAAAAAATATTTTGAGTGATTACACGCAAATCTGTGGTCGTCCATTTATGCCTGCACGTTGGCAACTGAGTTTGGGAGATGCAAATTGTTATAATAAACCTGGTCGTGATAAGAAGCCCCAAACAACACCTGATGTAATTTGGAAAGTAGCCGATAAATATATTGAGAACAACATGCCGCATGGATGGATTTTACCGAATGATGGTTATGGTTGCGGTTATGTGAAGCTGGATTCGACCGTGAAAGAATTGCATAAGCGTGGTTTTTATACGGGCTTATGGACGGAGAATGGCGTTGATAAAATTGCAACCGAAGTTGGCAAATATGGAACGCGTTTATGCAAGCTGGATGTGGCGTGGGTTGGTCCGGGTTATAAATATGCGTTGGATGGTTGTCGTGCTGCATACAATGGCATCGAAAACAATTGCAACGGCCGCGGGTTTGTTTGGAGTGTGATGGGTTGGGCAGGAACGCAACGTTACAGTGTTGTTTGGAGCGGCGATCAATCTGGTAATTGGGAATACATTCGCTTACATATTCCAACCCTGATTGGTTCGGGCTTGAGTGCTTTTAATTGCGCAACCGGCGATGTTGACGGCATTTTTGGCGGCAGCGATTCTACGTATGTTCGCGACTTACAATGGAAATGTTTTACGCCGGTATTTATGGTGATGAGTGGATGGGCGAAGAAAGATAAACAACCATATATTTATGGCGAGCCTTACACAAGCATCAATAGAAAATATCTCGAATTGAAAATGCGCTTAACGCCTTATATGTACACGTTAATGCATGAAGCGCATACAACCGGCCTGCCTGCCGTGCGTGGTTTGGTGTTAGAAAATCAGGATGATTCAACAACATGGAGTACAAGCACACAATATGAATTTTTATTAGGAAAATCTTTTTTGGTAGCGCCTGTTTGGAAACCCGAGGCAAAGCGTGACAGCATTTATTTTCCGCAAGGCAAATGGATTGATTACTGGAATGGGAAAGTGTATGATGGTAAACAATGGTTGAATAATTATGGTGCTCCACTTGATAAACTTCCGTTGTTTGTGAAAGCCGGCTCCATCATTCCGATGTATCCGCAAATGAATTATGATGGTGAAAAACCATTGGATACTTTAACGCTTGATATTTATCCTTCAGAAAAAACATCTTATGAATTGTATGAAGATGATGGTTTAACAAGACAGTATAAAGAAGGAAAGTTTGCGATAACAAACATTTCATGCAATCAAACTGCTGTATCAACAACAATAAATATTGATGCAATAAAAGGCGCTTACCAAAACATGTTGCTGCAACGTAATTATGTTTTGCAAATTCATAATGAAAAAAATCCTGTCACGATCATTATCAATAATAAAAAACTTTCAACATCGCAATATCATTATTCGAATGAGAAGAATGGATTACTGATAATCGATTGCGGAAAGTTTGATGTACATAAAAATGTTGATGTGATAATTAGATAGCTCATGAAAAAAATTTGGTTTGCATTTTTTATTTTTTCTTTCGCTTTCACAACATCAGCGCAACAGAAACATGTTTTTTCTTTAAGCAAGAATGATTTTTTGTTGGATGGGAAACCGTTTCAAATCATCAGTGGTGAAATGCATCCTGCAAGAATTCCGCGTGAATACTGGAAGCAAAGAATTGAAATGACGAAAGCAATGGGTTGTAATACGATTGCTGTTTATATTTTCTGGAATTACCAGGAAACATCGCCCGGCGTTTTTGATTTTACATCAACCAATCACAACATCGCTGAGTTTATAAAAATTTGTGCGCAGGAAAATATGTGGGTGTTACTGCGACCTGGTCCATACGTTTGCGCTGAATGGGATTTTGGCGGACTACCATCCTATCTTTTAAAAATTCCCGATATAAAAATTCGTTGCATGGATGAACGTTATATGAGCGCAGTTACGCGTTACATAAATCGTTTGTCGAAAGAAATTACGCCGCTGCTTTGCACGCATAGTGGACCAATTTTAATGGTGCAATTGGAAAATGAATATGGCAGTTACGGCAACGACAAAAATTATATTGCTGCATTAAAAAAATTATGGTTGCGTAACGGTATTGATGTTCCTTTTTATACGGCTGACGGTGCTGATGTTTCAATGTTAACTGCCGGGAGTATTGATGGCGCTGCGATTGGGCTTGACAGCGGTACAAGTGATGACGATTTTGCGGCAGCAAAAAAACAAAACCCAAATGTGCCTTCATTCAGCAGTGAAACTTATCCAGGCTGGCTTACACATTGGGGCGAGCAATGGGCGAAGGTTGATACAAATGATATTTTGCAACAGGTAAAATATTTACTCGATCACAAAAAATCTTTCAATTTATATGTTGTGCATGGCGGAACAAATTTTGGTTTTACTGCAGGCGCAAATGCTTTCTCGCCAACGCAATTTCAACCAGATGTAACAAGTTATGATTATGATGCGCCAATAAATGAGCAAGGCGCCCCAACACCAAAATATTTTGCGTTGAGAAATCTTATTTCAAAATATGTTCATTACAAAATCCCGGATGTGCCCGCAACGATTCCAACAATAGAAATTCCATCATTTACATGCACGCCGTTTACAACAATATGGCAACAATTGCCAAAACCAATCGCTGCAGTTCAGCCAAAACCAATGGAAGCATTTGATCAGAAAAGCGGAATGATCTTATATACAACAAAATTGTTTGGCAACACAAGCGGAAGATTAACGATAACAGAACCGCATGATTATGCATTAATTTTTTTAGACGGAAAATTTATTGATACAATTTACAGAGATGGCGCAAAAAGAACAATCACATTACCAAAATCAAACAACGCAAATCCTGAATTAGCAATTTTAGTGGAAGCCATGGGACACATCAATTTTGCGCAATACATGATCGATCGAAAGGGAATCACAGATCGTGTAACATTAAACGGAATGACTTTGATGAACTGGGAAATTTATTCATTGCCTTTGGATGAAAAATATATTGCTTCGCTTCAGCAAAACAATGTGAACGATTCAGCAAAAGGAATTTTTTATAAAGGCAATTTCAGCTTGAATAAAACTGGTGATACATATATTGATATGAGCCACTTTAAAAAAGGTGTTGTATGGGTGAATGGTCATAACCTTGGAAGATTTTGGTATATCGGTCCGCAACAAAAATTATATTGCCCTGCTTCATGGTTAAAGCAAGGCAATAATGAAGTGATCGTTTTTGATTTGTTGTTGAACGAAAAATCAGTTTCTATAAAAGGCAGCAAAACGCTTTATTAGATTTATTTAAGCTGGTGCAAATATTGAAGTGTTTGCGGAATTTGTTTCATTGCATCTTCACTTTCATCTTCAATAAAATATTGCTGCACTCCATTCTTAATTGCTGCATTTAAAACACTTTTCCAATCAATTTGCCCTTTACCCAACACAACACTTGAAACATCAGGAGCTGTTCCGGTTGAATCGTTCGTTGCGTAACCCTTCGCCAAATCTTTTAAATGCAGCGACAAAAAACGATGCGGATATTTATTTAGTAGTGCAGTTGGATTTGCGCCGCCACGTGTTACCCAAAAAACATCTAACTGAAAATCGGCGACACCTTTGTTCATAATGCCCGCCATCAAATCAAACAAAGTGCCTTGCGCTGTTGGCAAAAATTCATAACCATGCGCATGATAGAAAAAATGAATTCCATTTTGTTTAAGTTGTGCGCCTGCTTTATTAAATAAGTTAGCTGCATTTACGGCTTCTTCTCTTGTAAAAGATTTATCATGAGGTATCCATGCAGTGCCGAGATAATGAATGCCGAATAATTTGCATTGCTGAATCAAAACATCAAGACTATCTCTTACCTGTTCATAAGAAACTAACATGCTCGTTGGTTTCAATCCTGCATCAGCCAAAGCCTTTTTAAAACCTTCTGCTGTATAGCCAAAAAAAGATCCTATTTCCACTTCATTAATACCCATAGCTTTTACTTTCTGCAAAGTGCCGGGCACATCGGTTTGCAACTCGCGGCGAACGCTGTATAACTCTAATCCAATTTTGTTTTTCAAGGTTTGATTAATTGGTAAAACTTTCTTTGTATTGTTTTGTATTGAAGTAAAATTGGATTTGATTTGTGTGTTTAACGAACTATAAAAAAGGCAAAAAAGCAATGCGATATTTTTCATACATATGGTTTAATGTAAAGTAAGCATATTTGAAGCTATTCTTCTTTTGAAGATGCAACAAATTAAAATAGATTTGATCATTCAATCATCACTAAAAATTATTGCTTGAAAAAAATTCTGACTGCCGTTTTTATATCGTCGTGTTTTTTATCGCAAGCCCAAACCATCAACGATTATTTTCAAAAGATAAGAAACAACGAAGCAGAGCTCACTGCGTTTATTTCACAAATGCCAAAGGGCGGCGATTTGCACAATCATTATAGTGGCGCATTGTACGGCGAAACTTATTTTAACTGGGCAGTTGAAAATGATTTTTGGTTGAACACAGAAACATTACAGGTAAGCGAGAATGAGGAAACAGGTAAAGAGTGGAAGAAATTTTCTGCGCTTGCAAAAGAAGGTTCATTAAGCACTTACCGCGAAAAACTATTGCAGTTGTGGAGCATGAAAAATTATGACGGCAACGATGGTGAGCAACATTTTTTTGCAACATTTGGATTGTTTTCTCCTTTGAGCAATATTAATTATGCTGAAGGTTTGAATGAATTAAAGCAAAGAGCAATTACAGAAAACGTTTCTTATCTCGAAGTAATGTTTAGCCGTGTTGATGTTTCCAAATTAAATATCGATTCAACTGATTTTTATAATGCGATACTTGCAAATATTCTCAAGCAAAAAGATTCGTTGAAATTGCAGGAAGTGTTAGACGCGCTTTATAATAAAGTTATGCAGTTGCCTGTTGAAGACAGCGTAAACAGCTTCACACATTTTGTTGATTCTTTGCATTACACTGCGCATATTGATGATGCAAATTTTACGATGCGTTATCAAACATATATTGTGCGCGTGCAAAATGCAGTTACAACTTTTAAAAACCTTATCGCATCATTTGAAGCAGCAAAAAAAGATTCGCTTATAGTTGGAGTAAATATTGTTGCGCCTGAAGATGATCCGGTTTCAATGCGCGATTATTGGCTGCATATGCAAATGTTTGCTTATTGTCATCAAAAATTTCCTTCCGTAAAATATGCGATGCATGCAGGAGAAATAGCAGAAGGCTATGTGAAACCAGAAGATCTGACTTATCATATTTCCGAAGCGGTTTATATCGCAAAGGCACAACGCATCGGTCATGGAATTGATGTTGCTTATGAAAAAAATAATTACCAATTGCTCAACTATATGCGTAAAAAACAAATTGCTGTTGAAATAAATTTATCGAGCAATGAATATATTCTTGGAATAAAAAATGATGCGCATCCATTGACGTTGTATTGTCGTTATCATGTGCCGATTGTTATCAGCACAGATGATGCAGGCGTAAATCGCAGCAGTTTAACCGAGCAATATGTTTTACTTGCTTCGCGATATAAAAACATTAGCTACGGCGACATCAAAAATTTTGTGTTCAATGGTATTAAGTATAGTTTTTTAAGTGATACAAAAAAACAAGCGCTCAAAAAAGATTTAGATGAGCGCTTTAAAAAATTTGAACAATACGTTTTAAGTAATCAGCCTTAATAATATTTACCAGCCACTTTCTTTATCCTGCAAAACAATAAGTGCATCCATGTTCCTGTGCACGACCAACTGCCCAAACACCAGAAGGCATCGGCTGCACTTTAGGTAATAAGCCAGACATCCATTCATTCTTTATTTGTGCAGCATCTTGATTTAACTGTGCCGCCACAACAGCGCTGTAAACTGTTAGCGCCATATCGCAGGCGCAAAACATTACACCATCATCTTGTAATTGATTAATACCAATATCAACATTTCCAACGCCGGGCACAGAATAATCTCCGGGTTGCGGTTGCCAGAAGGGATTACGCAAAGAAGGCGCTTTTGTTTTCGGATCGTTCACTTTAAACATCTCGCCTAATTTATATTTTTCCCAAAGATCATTTCCAAGTGCGAAAGGAATTGCTTCATGGCGCAACACAACAACAACACTGCAATCTTTTGCAGCCGTACCCGTTGCATTGTTCGTAAGTAAAAAAACTTTTGCCCACGCAAAAGGCATCATATCGTGCGGCTGCGTTACATCAAACACAATTCTGTGCTTTCCATTTATCTGGTTAAACCATTCATCCGCATCCGAAGGATTTACATTAGAAAATCCGGAGGCAGCTAATTTTAATGGAGAAGAAAGAATGCCGGCGCCGAGCACCGCTGCACCAGTAGAAATTTGCTTTATAAAGGTGCGACGTTCATTTTTTTTCATATTGCAAGATTTGATTTGAGAAAACTATTTATGTGTTTTTAATTGTTGGGGCGGAAATAGTGAATGTGTTCTTTAGCGCTTCTTACTTCTCTAAGCAGTCACTTATTTGTGCCAATAACTTGTAATCAAAAAGCAAACTTTTTCAGATATTATTCTCACGACAATGGCAGTTATAACAGGCATTTTGAGCTTTATTATAATCACTACGAAAGTTAATAAATAAAATAATGAACAAACAAATCGGATAGAATTATTTTGATACCTAAATAAAGCCAATTCAAAAATTACAGATAGATTGCGTTTTTAGAACTTTTAATTAGTAAATCTCTTTTACTTTGATAAAAATTCCCCGGTTGAAATCAATACTAACAGAAAAACAAATACAGCTAACAGTAAAAAGGCTGGCGCACCAGGTTTTAGAAAATCATTTAAACCTGGAAAATACTGTGCTCATCGGCATACAGCCAAGAGGTATTTTTTTAAGCGACAGAATTGTGAATGAACTAAAGCAATTGGTTTCGGCTGATAAAATTTTTTATGGCAAGCTCGATATAACTTTTTATCGCGATGATATTCGCCAGGAAGTAAAGCTGGCAAACACAACGCATATTCCTTTCAGCACTGCAGGAAAAAATATTGTAATAATTGATGATGTTTTATGGACGGGAAGAACCATTCGCTCCGCACTCGATGCTTTGCTTGATTTTGGTCGTCCGTCAAAAGTTGAATTATGTGTTTTGATTGATCGGCGCTTTAGCCGCGAATTACCAATTCAGGCTGATTATGCGGGCAGAGCGATAGACACATTTCATTCGCAAAAAGTTTTTGTACGCTGGAAAGAAAACCATGGCGCAGATGAAGTAGTGCTTGAGTAACTGAAAACTAAAATCTTTAAACTTCAAACTAAGTTTTATCTTCGCTTTTTAATGAGACTTTCTTCTAAAAACCTGCTTGGTATAAAAGATCTCTCCAAAGAAGATATTCAGTTAATTCTTTCCACGGCAACACAGTTTAAAGAAGTTTTACAAAGACCTGTAAAAAAGGTTCCTTCTTTGCGAGATGTAACCATTGTAAATCTTTTTTTTGAAAATTCAACACGCACACGTTTTTCTTTTGAGCTTGCTGAAAAACGGTTAAGTGCTGATGTTTTAAATTTTGCCGCGAGCAGTTCTTCTACTGCCAAAGGCGAAACATTGCTCGACACCGTGAATAATATTTTAAGCATGAAGGTGGATATGGTGGTGATGCGTCATAGTGCATCCGGAGCGCCACATTTTCTTGCACAACACATTCCTGCTGCCATTGTAAATGCAGGCGATGGCATTAATGAACATCCAACGCAAGCCTTACTTGATGCATATTCGATGCAGGAAAAAACGGGAAAACTTGAAGGATTAAAAGTTGCAATTATTGGTGACATCATGCATAGCCGTGTTGCATTAAGCAATATTTATTTGCTGAAAAAAATGGGCGCAGAAATTTTAGTTGCTGGTCCACCTACACTTATTCCAAAATATATTACAGAGGCTTTCAACATCAACGTAACATATAATCTTAAAGAAGCATTGCAGTGGTGTGATGTTGCAAATGTTTTGCGCATTCAGCTGGAAAGACAAAATCAACCTTTATTTTCTTCATTGCGTGAATACAATATTGCGTACGGAATAAAAAGAAGTTTGCTCGATAGTTTAGATAAAGAAATCGTAATCATGCATCCTGGTCCTATTAATCGTGGTGTTGAACTTGACAGTGATGTTGCGGATGGACCTTATTCCATTATTTTAAACCAGGTCGAGAATGGCGTTGCAGTGCGTATGGCAGTTTTATATTTATTAAGTTCACAGTCAGAAAACTAAATTTTAAAAATGCAGCGCATTTGTTTGTTTCCCGGCACATTCGATCCTGTAACAATTGGTCATACAGATATTATTTATCGCGCCAAACCATTGTTTGATAAAATTGTAATTGGTGTTGGAAAAAATTCAACCAAGTCTCCCATGTTTTCTGCTGAGCAACGTTTGCAATGGTTTGAAGATATTTTTAAAGATGAAGAAAATATTGAAGCTTCTGTTTATGAAGGATTGACAGTTGATTTTTGTAAAAAAATAAATGCAAAATTTATTCTGCGCGGCATCCGATACGTGAGCGATTTTGAATATGAAAAAACAATCGCCGATGCCAACCGTACTTTAGATGCAAGTATTGAAACTGTTTTTTTAACCGGCGAACCAAAATATACTTCTGTCGCTTCAACCATTGTAAGAGATATTATCCGCAATGGCGGCGATGCTTCACCTTTTTTGCCGGAGGTAGTTATTCAATCTTTAAAAAAATAAAAGACACCTTTCAGTGTCTTTTGTAGCGGGATCGGGAATTGAACCCGAGACCTCCGGGTTATGAATCCGACGCTCTTACCAACTGAGCTACCCCGCCTTTTTAAGAGGCGCGAAAATAGATATTTTTCATGAGATCAGTTTTAAGTAGCATGAGAAATATTAGTGATAGTCTTTTCGCTGTTCGCATAAGACAAAATTTCCATATCTCCGCATGGGTGGTACTTTAATTGTTAAGAGAAGTTAAATAATTAACTGCATTCATCGTTATTAATTGCACAAAGCCTCGTTGATTACCTATGCGAAAACTTGTTTTCATTTTTTTGCTCTTTAAAATATCTGCATCCGCGCAATTGAATGCGGATTTTTCTGCATCTGCAGTTAACGGATGCACGCCTTTTGTTGTTCAGTTCACTGATCTTTCAAAAGGAAATCCTACAAGCTGGTTTTGGGATTTTGGAAACGGCACTACTTCAACATTGCAAAACCCTGCAGCAACCTATACAACAAACGGTATTTTTAATGTGCGCTTAATAGTAAAAAATTCTGCCGGTGAAGATTATGAACAAAAGAATAATTACATCACGGTTAATACTAGTCCGCAAGCCGGCTTTTATGTAGTATCGGGTGATTCTGGTTGCGTAGCATTGCAATCATCTTTTCGAGATACTTCTTCTTCATTTAATACTTCTATAAATTCATGGTTTTGGGATTTTGCTGATGGTACTACTTCAACACAACAAAATCCAACGCATACTTTTAATACTGCGGGTGAATACAATGTTTCGCTCACGGTAAAAACACCGCAAGGTTGTTCATCAACACAAACCAGATATAACGCAGTTATTGCCGGCAATAAACCCACTGTTGCTTTTTCAGCTTCCCCATTAAATGGGTGCGCATCAACATACAGAAGCTTTAAAAATAAATCATCAGGAAATATTACTGAAACAAAATGGAGTTTTGGCGATGGAGGAGTTAGTTACGATCATAATCCCCTATATCATTATCTCGATACAGGAAAGTTTAGCGTAAAGTTGGTTGCATCTGAAAATGGTTGTAAGGATTCTGCAACTCAATTTAATTATATAAGCGTAAGCGGGCCTGTTGCTAAATTTAACTTCGTTCTTGATTGTACAGATAAAGAAACGGTAAGTTTTTACGATCATTCTATTGATGTTACCACCCGGCTTTGGAATTTTGGAGATGGACAAACAACAACTACAAAAAGCCCAACGCACACGTATACAAACCCCGGAGTTTATTATATTACGCTTTCCGAAACCGGCACCACCTGTACAGATACTGCACGCGATACAGTATATATTAAAACAAGTTTTCCTAAAGTAAATGTTTCTCCCGTTAGCAGTTTTTATTGTAAAAATGATTCGATAGAATTTTTAGTAACAGGATATGATCCTGCAATAGCAAAATCTATTACATGGGATTTTGGTGATGGGAACATTAAAGTATACAGAGGTGTAAGGGATACTGTTGAATATGCTTACACTCAAAACGGAAAATTTGCGCCAACTATTTATTTAAAAGATATACAAGGTTGCACAGATACTGCGCAATTAACACCGTCCGTTTTTATTAAAGGACCTACAGCACAATTTCAAAGTGCAGCAAACGGATGCACTAATTCGCCATTTAATTTTACAGATCAGTCAACAGGAAATAATGGTGTGGCTATTACCAATTGGTTGTGGAGTTTTGGAGATGGTTCAACTTCAACAGCACAAAATCCTCCGGGCTATAAATATCCATTCCCCTTAACATACAACGTAAATCTTAAAGTTACTGATGCAGATAAATGCAGTGATTCAATTACACATGCGGTAACCATGACAAACACACCCACTGTTGATGCAGGCAACGATACTTTTGCATGTGCAGGCAGTTCGGTCTTATTAAATGCAAGCGGTGCTGCAACCTATAGCTGGAAAAATAATAGTGATCTTAGTTGCACACAATGTGCAAATCCAACGGCTACACCATCGCAGCCTGTTACTTATTATGTTACAGGCACAACCAATGGCTGTTCCGCATCAGACTCAATAAAAATAAAAGTTCAAACAAAGGAAACCTTAACAGCGCAACCTGATTCCTTAACTATTTGTGAAGGCAGATCTGTAACATTGGATATTTCGGGCACTGATAATTTTAGCTGGCTGCCAGATAATACACTAAGCAGTACAACAATTGCAAACCCTGTTGCCACACCAACAACAAGTACAATTTATACTGCTATTGGCAAAGACAGTAACAATTGTTTTACAGATACAGTTAGAGTTAATGTTGCAATAGGTCCGAAGCCGTTAATAAATATTACCGACAGTATAGTTGATGTTATAGCAGGCACAAACTTTACCATACTTGCCACTGCCGGCAGCGATGTACAAAATTTACAATGGTCGCCGCTGGTGGGTTTATCCTGTTATGATTGTTTGCAACCAACAACTACGGTTTATAACTCGGTTAATTATGTGCTTACAGGCATAAACGAATTTGGTTGTTTGAACAGCGATTCAATTACCATCATTGCTTTATGTGATGATAAATCGCTTTTTATTCCAAACACTTTTTCGCCAAACAATGATGGTATGAATGATTATTTCTATCCAAGATCAAACGGAAGTCTTTTAGTAAAATCAATGTTGATATTTAATCGCTGGGGACAATTACTTTTTCAAAAAAGAAATTTTTATCCTAACACAAATACAGATGGATGGAATGGAAAATACAACAACGTTTTACAAAAACCGGATGTATATATTTATATGATGGAATTGCAATGCACCGGTGATAAAACTTTTTTGCAAAAAGGAACAGTAACGTTAATAAGATAATCTAAACTCTTCCCGGATATTCTTCCAAAGCTTTTTCTAAACTATCCATTGCTCTTTCAATTGAATCAAGATTTAAAACATAAGCAAGACGCACTTCATTTTTTCCCAAACCTTCTGTTCCATAAAAACCTGTTGCCGGTGCAAGCATCACTGTTTGTTTGTTATAATTGAAATCTTCCAGTAACCACTGACAAAATTTATCACAATCATCAATCGGCAAACTTGCCATTGCATAGAATGCGCCGCCTGGATTTGGGCAGAATACACCATTCATCGCGTTCAATCTTTTTACAATTAAATCTCTGCGCGCTTTGTATTCTGCTTTGGTTACATCAAAATAATCATCGGGCAAATCAATGGCTGCCTCACCTGCAATTTGTCCAAAACCGGGAGGACTTAATCTTGCCTGCGCAAATTTCATTGCAGTATTATATAATTCTTTGTTGCGCGTAATGAACGCACCAATTCTTGCGCCGCAACTGCTGTAGCGTTTGCTGATGGTATCCATCAATACAACATTATCATCGCAACCTTGTAATTGCATTGCGCTAAAGTGCGTGCTCTCATAACAAAATTCACGGTATGCTTCATCAGCAAACAAATACAAATTATGTTTTAGGGCGATCGTCTTCAGCGTTTCCATTTCATGTTTACTATACAAATAACCTGTTGGATTATTGGGGTTGCAAACAACAATTGCTTTTGTTTTTTTGGTGATGGCTTTTTCAAAATCTTCAATCGGCGGCAATGCAAAACCGTTTTCAATATTCGATTTTATCGGTACAACATTTACGCCTGCCGAAACAGCAAAGCCATTATAGTTCGCATAAAATGGTTCAGGAATTATTACCTCATCGCCCGCATCCATACACGCCATAAATCCAAACAAAATCGCTTCGCTGCCACCTGTTGTTATAATGATTTGTGTGTAATCAATATCAATTCCATTCTTCTTATAATAACTCACTAATTTTCTTCTGTAGCTTTCATTGCCGGCGCTATGACTGTATTCTAATATTTTAAAATCGGAATGACGCACTGCATCTAGAACTGCTTTCGGTGTTTCAATATCCGGCTGACCAATATTAAGATGATAAACAGTTATGCCTTTCTTTTTTGCAGCTTCTGCATATGGAACCAATTTGCGAATAGGTGATGGCGGCATTTGTTTTCCGCGTTCGCTGATAGTGAGCGTTGACATACAGCAAACCTAATAAATGATATTTTATTTGGCATTGATTTTTGTTTATTTGTTTATATGAATGAAGCGAAGCAGAAAATTATTTATACCATCGGGCATTCAACAAGAACGCTGGAACATTTTATTCTGATGCTCCAATCATTCAGCATTGAAATGGTAGTTGATGTAAGAAGTTTTCCCGGTTCACGCCGCTATCCGCATTTTAATAAAGAAAATCTTGAAGTTTCATTGCCCGCAAAAAATATAAACTACATACACTTAAAATTGCTTGGCGGAAGAAGATCTGTAAAAAAAGATTCAAAAAATACAGGTTGGCGGCATCCTGCATTTCGTGGTTATGCAGATTATATGGAGACAACTGATTTTAAAAAAGGTATTGAAGAATTAGAGCACATTGCCATCAAACAGAAAACTGCATACCTGTGTTCTGAAGCTGTTTGGTGGCGTTGCCACCGTTCAATGGTTTCTGATTATTTGAAATGGAAAGGATGGACAGTTTACCACATCATGGAAATAAATAAATCAGAAGAACATCGCTATACACAACCTGCAAAAATTATTGATGGAAAATTATCTTACGAAAGCACAGAATTGTTTTAGCAGCACCATAATAATTTTTCAGTTATAATTTTTTTATTCTGAAATAAATCACGGGATCGAACGCACCATCTTCTTCCGGTGCATCATAAATATTTCTTACAACGTTCATACCTTTTACCACTTTACCAAAAGCAGCATAACCTTGCCCGTCTGCATTATTAGCGCCGCCATAATCAAGTCCGGGCTGATCACCTACACAAATAAAAAATTCTGTGTTGCCTGTGCCCGGCGCCTGACGTGCAAGAGAAATAGTTCCGTCTTTATGCAAAATCTTTGTTTGATTGGTTGGCTCATGCGGAATGCCCGGAATTTTTTCTGATAACGCATAATTTGTTTTCCAGATTCCGCCTTGTATAAGTTCTGATTTTGGTGCATCAGAAGGTTGCTCATCATCTCTTAATACACGATAAAAAGTTGCATTTTTATAATACCCGGAATCGATATAAGATAAAAATGCAGCTACTGTTTTTGGCGCTTGGTCGGGATATAATTCCACTTCAATATCGCCATACTTTGTTTCAATTACAATATGCGGATTTTTATATTTAGGCGATGAACACGCTGCTATAAAACAAAAAGAAAAAATAAATAATCTTCTAAACATGCTTTTATTTTTTGTGAAATTATTTGTCAAATGCTATAGCTCAATTCTTTTGCCAGTCGCTGCAGATCTTTTTGCAGCATCTAATATCTGCATCACGATCATATTATATTGAAGCGATGATTGATCGTTAGTTCCCGAAAGCTGATGATGCAAAACTGCAGTAAGATAATTTATCGGATCATCAATAGGTGATTGCAATGAAGCCGCTTGTTTTGAACTTAAAATTTTTTCTCTTTTCCGACTTGAAATGTTGATGTTATCAAACGCATGCAGGTAACCTGTTTCACAAAAAACTTCCATATCTTTTATAGAGAAAGGCCAGTTCCACGAAGCTTCAATTAAACCTGTGCAGTTTGGATACTCAACAACAATCGTTGCATCATCATCTACTTTAGGGTACTCATCAGTTTTATAATGTCGCGTAACAGCGGTTACAGCAATTGGCTTTTTGCCATGCATTAACCATGTCATCAAATCAGCACCGTAACAACCAAAATCATTCAATGCACCTGCACCATTTTTTACAGAATCTGTGAGCCATGCTAAAAATTCTTTACTGCAACCAATTTCTTTTGGTCCCTGGTGCCCGTCATGAAAAACCATTTTTTTGATTTTACCTAAACTATCTGTTTCAATTGTGTTATATACATCCTG
>DASZUY010000408.1:0-8152 GCA_035547495.1 Parafilimonas sp.
CAGGTAACCTTTTTTTGTAAATAATGCATGATTTTTCTGATCATTCGCCATAAAGCTTGCGAGGTAATCGCGATCAACCTTATACCACTGCGTTTTAGTCGCATCTTTAAAAGTTGATTGAAAAGATTTTGAAACGGCACTATTTACATTACTTGTAGTTGTAACGGTTACAGGTGGCAATATTTGTTCCTGTGCATACACACCTGATGTAATGGCTATAAATAATAAAGCCATTACTGCATGAGAAAAAAATTTTGATTTCATAGATAAGTTTTTTGATTAAAAATTATACATGCAAGTTGCAGCTTGCTAAACAAGTAATAGCTGACGCTCATCAGCCTTTATAGTGATTCTGATTATGATTGGACGCCAGTTTTATTTTAAACAATAAATAAAAGCTATCCCCAGTGTATTCTAATGATAATTGTCATACTTCTGAATGATATTGGTTATATAAGCCGCATAGGTGAGCCTTTAGTTTTGTTGCCGTTAATATTTATTTTATGGAAGTACGCATTCAATCGCTCGACGCAGACGTTTCAAACAATTTTAAAAAAGAAATCAGGAAAAAAATTCAAAGCGCAGGCAGATTATTTAGTCGCGTTGTTTCGTTCGATATAAAATTGTTTAAAGAAAATAATGATGAACAAAATAATTATTGCATAGAAGCAAAAATTATCGTGCCTCAAAATATTTTGTATGCTAAAGAAAGAGCAAAAAGTTTTGAAGCAGCATTAAATAATTTAATAGATAGCATAAAACACCAACTCGTAAAATATAAAGAGAAACTTGAAGAGGTAAGATCATTCCAAAACCCTTAATAATTTTTATGGAAAAAATTTTTAAAAATAAAGTAGCTATTGTTACCGGCGGAAGTTATGGTATTGGCCGTGCAACTGCTGCTGCGTTTGCAGCAAGAGGCGCTAAAGTTGTTGTTGCAGATTTTGTAGAAGATAAAATGCAGGAAACATTAAACATGATAAAAGCTGCAGGCAGCAAAGGCATTTTTATAAAATGCGATGTGGCTAAAAGTGCTGATGTAAAAGCATTGATTGATGAAACTATAAAAACTTTTGGCAGGCTTGATTTTGCTTTTAACAACGCCGGCGTTGAAGGTGCTGTCGCAAACACGCAGGATTGCACGGAAGAAAACTGGGACAGAACAATTGCTGTAAACCTGAAAGGTATTTGGCTTTGCATGAAGTATCAAATTCCCGAAATAATAAAGCAAAAAAAAGGCGCGATTGTGAATTGCGCATCTGTAGCAGGATTGATTGGCTTTCCTGCTTTGCCCGCTTATGTTGCCAGCAAACATGGTGTTACCGGACTAACTAAAACAACAGCATTAGAGAATGCAAAACTAAACATTCGTGTAAACGCAGTTTGTCCCGGTGTTATTCAAACGCCGATGATTGATCGTGTTACAGGTAAAGACAAACAAGTTGAAAAAAGATATATTGATATGGAACCAATGGGCAGACTGGGGAAACCCGATGAAGTGGCAAATGCGGTTATGTGGTTATGCAGTGACAGTGCTTCTTTTGTAACCGGTGTTTGTATGCCTGTTGATGGCGGATGGATTGCAGACAGCTAATCTCACACAATAAATTTTTAAAACATGAACATAGAAAATGTTTGCCAGAGTTGCAGCATGCCTTTAACCGATGAGAGTTTATTAGGCACTGAAAAAGATGGTTCAAAAAATTATGAGTATTGCAAGTATTGCTATCAGAACGGAAGCTTCGTAAACCCTGATATGACAGTAGAACAAATGTCATCTTTTATTCAGCAAAAAATGAAGGAGATGCATATTCATAACGAAGTAACCAATAAGGCTGTTAATGTATTGCCTTCTTTAAAAAGATGGAGAAAAGTTAGCTGATCACAATCATACAAACAACTAACAGCAGTCATCCAAAATAGTTTTACGGTTAAATATTTTCACTAAAAATTTAAGATGTTCAAAATATTTTCTCGAAGAAAGAAAAAAGATGCTGCAACAAAAAAGCCTGCAATTACATTGCAGCAAATGCTTAACCAGACTTTCTCATTTAAATCTTTTTGTAATTACAATGAAGTATTTGACATGCACAAAAGAACCCTGGTTACAAAAAAAAATGATCTGTTTCAATTGTATGAATATGGTATTGGAATTGACAGCCCGCATTTCATTATTAATAAAAATTAGATACAGTCTTTTCTTGCATTACCGGTAATCTCATAACATTACAGTTGCTGTTAAAAAGAATGAATTTCTTATTAGAAATAAAAAATCTTACGCGCTCATTTGGTGATTTTATTGCAGTGGATAATATTAACCTGACGGTTGAAACAGGAGAAATATTTGCGTTGCTTGGTCCGAATGGCGCGGGTAAAAGTACGCTTATAAAAATGCTTACCACCTTATTGCCGCCAACATCCGGAGATGCGTTTATAGATGGTTTTAGCATAAAAAAAGAACCGAATAAGGTGCGAAGAAAAATTGGTTATGTGCCCCAAATGCTTTCTGCAGACAGCTCGCTTACAGGTTATGAAAACCTTTTGTTGTTTGCAAAACTGTATGATATTTCTTCAAAAGAAGCAAAAAGAAGAGCAAACGAATCTATTGAATTTATGGAGTTGCAATCTTCGGCGCATAAGCTGGTGAAAACATATTCAGGCGGAATGATAAGAAGATTGGAAATAGCCCAATCAATGTTGCATCAACCTAAGATTTTATTTCTGGATGAACCAACAACAGGTCTTGATCCGATTGGCGTAAAAGTGGTATGGGAGCATATTCTTAATCTAAAAAAGAAATACAACACTACCATCTTACTTACAACACATATAATGGAGGAAGCTGATAAATTATGTAACCGGGTAGCGTTATTGTCAAGAGGTAAATTGGTGGTTGCAGATACACCTGAAAAACTGAAAAACACTATTGGCAAAGACAATGCTACACTTGAAGATGTTTTCATTCATTATACATCAGAAACCCTGGCGAATGAAAGCAGTTTTCGCGATTTGATGCGACAAAGAAATACTGAAAACCGATTTGCGTAAACTGAAAGTATGCTATCATTTATAAGAAAAAGTTTCGTAATTACAGATCTTGAAATAAGAAAGATACTGCATGATCCTACTGAAATTTTTATGAGAGCTGTGCAGCCAGCTTTGTGGATATTGATATTCGGTCGTGTGTTTGAAAAAATGCATCCAGTCTCCGCTTCAATAAACTACATAGATTTTATGACGCCCGGCATTCTTGCGCAAAGTGTTCTGTTTGTTTCTATTTTTTATGGCATAGCAATTATATGGGAACGTGATTTAGGTCTTACACATAAATTTCTTGCAACGCCAACACCAAGAACAGCGTTGGTTCTTGGTAAAGCAATATCTGCAGGTATTCGTTGTTTGCCTATCGTTATAATAATTTATTTGATCGCCATAATGTTGGGTGTTAATTTAAACTGGAACATGCTTCATATTATTTTGGTTTTTGTAATGGCAATGCTCGGTGCTATTTTCTTTTCAACATTTTCACTCATTATTGCATGCATCGTAAAAACAAGAGAAAGATTTATGGGTATTGGTCAGTTGTTAACGATGCCGCTTTTTTTCGCAAGCAACGCTATTTACCCAATTGAAATTATGCCGCAATGGCTGAAAGCAATTTCCAAAATAAATCCGCTTACATATATTATTAATGCATTGCGTTCACTAATGATTTTGAATGCGCCTTCAACATCTTTACTTAACGATTTTACTATTGTAATGGCAGCCTCTGCCTTATTTGTGTTGATCGCGGGAAGTTTATATAAACGCGTGATAATATAATTTGTCAAATATTCTTTTTGTAAAAACATATAAGTCGCCGCTCATTGTTTTGTTGCAGTCTCTTTCTCAAAAACCAACTTTCTCATTTTTATTATAATGAAGATTGCAATAATAATCATCACGCCAATAAAAATTCCATGCTGAACATACTTAAGTTCTTTCAAAACATAATTTAACTGCCGGTGAAATAAAATTCCGATGGACATATATACTGTTACATACAACAATGTGGCAGCAGCGTTCGCAAAGAAAAATATTTTAAACTTTATATTAATTGAACCTGCTATTAAAGGATTAAAGAAACGCAACTTTGGTACAAGTGCCCCGATGAAAATAGTAATCGCTGCTTTGTTTTTAAGTTTATTTTTTATATTATCTAATAAATCGTGATTAATTTTTTTCAGTAGTTTCTGAGAAAATTTATTGCCCTTTAAAGCTAAATAAAAAAGCAAATTATCTGTGGCGAGCAAACCGGCAAGGGCAGCAAGTGCACACAGAATAATGTTCATGTGAAGATGCACAGCAATATATCCTGCGCTCATCAAATACACTTCTTCCGGAACCGGAGTTAACTGTTCAATAACAGCAAACCATAAAAAAATTCCAAAATAAGAAAGTTGTATTATAACAGAAGATATGTCGTGATGCGCCATAACTGTATCGGAAAATAAATCAGTAATAGATTTTAAAACATGACAACAATCAATAATGGCGCTGATGTTGTTCATTGGTTCTGTTCAACAAGCTGCAGTAATTTGAAAGATAAAAATTATATGAAAAATATTTTTAAGCTGCTGCACATAGGTATAACATTTACAATTATTGGCGCTGCACTTGCTGCATCATCTTTCATTAGTTATTTAATGAGTGATCATTTCGTTTCGATCGTTTTACTTCCTGCAGGAATTATTCTTTTCGTTACAGGCTGGCTGTTGGTTAAGAAAGCAAAGAAGCGTGGTGCATAATTCAAATCAAACCGCTAAAGCTTATGCTGAATAAAATATTCGTACAATTTCAATAAAACATATTCGATAATTTCTTTGATGTATTTATAGCCGAATACAATTGTCAGCAGCATTATCAGCCAGACTGCAATTTCATAAGTTCCCGTTGGAAGGTTCCTGATGTTTAACTCTTTCATAGAAGCATATTTATATTATCAAACTTATAAAGTCATCAATGGTTCTTACATGATGCACATCAACCTAAACAATGATTAATAACAGCATTTTGTGCATAATCAAAATCAGTTGCTGTAATGATTAATATCATTTCACACTAAGAATAATTTATTGTATTTGCTGTAATAACTATTATAAAATATGGTTGAGAAGGATAAACTTTACGAGCTGTTGGAAAGTGAAAACCTGCAGCACGAAAAATTGCATGAAATTGTTGTAAAAGCAATAGAAGAAGAAAAACTCATCACAAATAAATTAATGGAGTTCGAAGAAAGAGAAACATCTTTTGGAGACCGCATTGCAGACCGTGTAGCAGCGTTTGGCGGAAGCTGGAAATTTATTATCGTGTTTAGTTTTTTTTTAATTGGATGGATGTTTATAAATGCTTACCTGCTTAAAAAAGCCTTCGATCCATTCCCTTTTATTTTATTGAATCTTTTTTTATCAGCGCTGGCTGCAGTGCAGGCGCCGGTTATTATGATGAGCCAGAATCGTAAAGAAGAAAAAGACAGGCGGCGCGCAATAAATGATTACCTGATTAACTTAAAAGCTGAAATTGAAATACGCAACATGCATCAGAAACTCGACCTTTTGATTGCGGAACAGATGAAAACGCTTTTTGATATACAAAAGGTGCAGGTAGAATTGATGCAGGATATTAAAACAATAATTGATAAACCGATCGTTTAATTTGATTCACTAACACATATAACATTGTCCGCTTGCAACGGGATGCGGCGATCAGCCATGGCGTCTTTTAAAATAAAAAGTAAAAACATAAAGTATGATGCGATAAACATCATAACATGTGCGTTGCCACGCACGAACAAAAAAAGTTTCCTTCACTTTATAGTGAGCTTCATTAATTTGTATGCAATCATCGTAAATTATTTTTTGCAAAATTGTTTCTGTCTTTTTTGCAAATGCAACATCCATCACATCAAGATTTAACTCAATGCTTGCATAAGCGCTTACGTTATTTATGTTGTAGGAGCCAACTGTCACAAACCTTTCATCATAAGTACTTAGTTTGCCATGCAAAATAGTTTTTTTGTATTCGTATATTTCGATATTGTTTTTTAAAAGCCAGCTATACATATAGCGTTCCGCTTGCTTTGCTAACTGTACATCTGAAACACCTGCAGCAATTATTTTTATTTTTACGCCGCGTTTTGTTGCCTCACTTAAATATTTTTTTATAAGACGACCTGGCAAAAAATAACTCGACATAATTATAACAGAATGCTGTGCATGCTTCAGCATTTCAATATACGTTTTGGTGATTTGTTTTTTGCCCCGCACCCAATCATTAACGCGTGCCCGCACCAAACATTCTTCAACATACTTTGTTGTTTTTACCGGATGAACAAATCTTGTTGCGCGCTGTTTACCCCATCGCGACCTGTTCCATATATCCGCACAAACTTTATTTAGTTGCAGGCAAACTTCTCCCTGCACATGCAACGCCCAGTCGAGCCATGCAGGCTCATCAAAATCATTATAACGATTGGTGATGTTTACGCCTCCCACTAAACCAACCGATGCATCTGCCACTACAACTTTATGGTGTAATCTTCTTCCAAAATAAAAATAGCGGCTTTTAAAAATGGGATTGAACCACCGAAAATGTATGCGTGCCGATTTTAAATTTTCTATGCATGCTTTTGAAATATTTCTGGAAGCATAGCCATCCAGCACCACAAAAATTTCAACACCTCTTTTCGCGGCTTCTAATAACGCATGTATGATGCGATTTCCTGTTTCATCTTCATTAAAAATATAAACTTGCAAATGAATGCGCGTACGTGCATCATTAATCACTTGCTCCAATAAATCAAAATATTTTTTCCCTCCGCGCACCAATTCAACTTTATTGTGCCTAGTATAATTTATTGCAGAAGTATGTTTGCCGGAGCTTGACATGCACTAAGATTTATTTAAACAATTTTTCCGTCTGCAATTTCAATAATTCTGTCTGCGCGTTTTGCAAAATCAATATCGTGCGTTACAGCAATGATGGATTTGTTTTTATTGTGCGAAATATCCTTCAAAATATCAAAGACAATTTTCGAGTTAGCGCTGTCCAAATTTCCGGTTGGTTCATCTGCCATAATAATGGATGGTTCATTAATTAAAGCACGTGCAATGGCAACACGTTGTTGTTGTCCGCCGGATAATTTGCCTGATGGCTTTTGTGCGAAACCATCCATATCCATCAGCTTTAATTTTTCCATGGCTTGCTGTTCAATTTCTTTCAAATTATATTTTGCAAGTTTGCGTGCAGGTATCATTACGTTTTCAAGCACGGTAAATTCAGGTAATAAAAAATGAAATTGAAAAACAAAGCCAATATGTTCATTTCTGAAATGCGCAAGCTCGTTTTGTGTTTCGCCGGTAAGTTGTGTATTGTTGATGGTAAGTGTTCCTTCATAGTCGGTATCCAGTGTGCTTAATAAATACAACAACGTAGATTTTCCGCTTCCTGATTTACCAATGAGTGCAACAAATTCTCCTTTATTTACTGATAAAGAAATATCCTGCAGCACATGAAATTTTTCAGGCTCGTAAAAATATTTGTTGAGATGTTGTGCTTTTAAAATTTCCATGATCAATTCAGAAGGTTAATTTAAAATTGCTGCACAATGAACCGAACGTACAAGTGAGTGACACAACCGTGCTTAATTGAAATGCTGAAGCTCACGACATAAAAAATTCTTCTCATCATTCAACCTCTTAATATTACAACAGGATCTATTCGCGACGCTTTTAACGATGGCATAAATCCTGCAACAAAAGTTGTAAGTATACCAAACAAAACCCCAAAAGCATAATAGGTCCACTTAAATAAAACAGGATAATATTTCCATGAAATTTCATCATTGGCAGGAAACGGAATCCGCGACAGTGCATATGACAAACCAAAGCCGAGCATAACGCCGGTTAAAGCACCAATTAAACCAATAATGAGTGATTGTGATAAAAAAATCGTTACAATATCTCTTTGTGCAAAACCCTGTGCTTTCAATATCGCAATGTCTTTCATTTTGTTTGCGATGGTCATGTTCATAATGTTATAGATGCCAAAACCGGCAACCACAAGCAACGTAAAGCTTACAACGTACGTTAGCGCTGTGCGGCTTGTACTGCCT
>DASZUY010000409.1:0-4834 GCA_035547495.1 Parafilimonas sp.
AAATCAGGCGTTCTGCTTTCATCGTTTGGTTTTTTAGTTATGTTATACGCAGGTTTTAAAGGATGGGAAATGGTACAACGGCATCATGTTGGTGTAGATATTTCCTCAAAAGAAGACGTACCTCAAACAGGCGCAACAAGCCCAAATACAAATGTTTTTAAAGCGCTAAGAAAAACCGAGCACTGATTTTAGCTTTTGAATAATTAAAAAACATTCAAACATTTTACTTTTATGCTGATTTAAAAATCAACATGAAAAATATAAAAATTTCTTCTGCGCAATTTGAACACAAGAGTGGCGATAAAAAATATAATCTTTCTGTAATTGATTCTCTCTCAAAAAAAGCAAAAGAACAAGGCGCAGATGTCATCGCATTTCATGAATGTTCAATAACAGGTTACACCTTTGCCCGTCATCTTTCAAAAGAACAAATGCTTGATCTTGCTGAATTAATTCCCGATGGAGAAAGCATTACACAGCTAACACAAATCGCCGCACAAAATAATATTGTTGTTCTTGCGGGTCTTTTTGAAAAAGATAAAAATGATAATTTATTTAAGGCATATGTATGTGTTGATAAAAATGGATTAGTTGCGAAATTCAGAAAGTTGCATCCATTCATCAATCCATATTTAACGCCGGGCAATGAATATTGTGTGTTTGAAATATGCGGATGGAAATGTGGTATTTTAATTTGCTATGATAACAATATTATTGAAAATGTTCGCGCAACAAAATTGTTGGGTGCCGATATAATTTTTATGCCGCATGTAACGATGTGCACGCCATCAACAAGACCCGGTGCAGGTTTTGTCGATCCGAAACTTTGGGAAAACCGCGAAGCAGATCCTACATCTTTGCGTTTGGAATTTGATGGAATGAAGGGCCGCGAATGGCTGATGAAATGGTTGCCTGCACGCGCTTATGATAATGCTATTTATGCAGTGTTTTCAAACCCAATCGGAATGGATGATGATCAATTAAAGAATGGTTGTTCAATGATCATTGATCCCTTTGGAGATGTAATTGCCGAGTGCAGAACATTGGGAGATGATATTACAATCGCAACCATCACTGCCGATAAACTTACAAAAGCAGGCGGCTACCGATATGTAAAAGCAAGAAGACCGGAGTTATACAAAGACATTATCGGCGCGCCGCATAAGGCTGAGCAAAAAGTTGTTTGGTTAACTGCTAACGAATAATTATTTATCATGAAAAAATATTTTGTTTCTGTGACGATGATATTGATCATCGCAACTGCATTCATTTCTTTTTCATTCAACAACAAATTGCAACAAGAAAAAGCTTTTATTCTTGAACACGAAAAAGATATTGCAAAGCAAGAGCCCGGAACGCACAATGGCGGCGGAAATACAATCGGCTACAGTTTCTTTTCAAATGCAAAAGATTTAAAACTTGTTTTTAGAAAACGCGTTTTAAAACCAGGTTCTGCAATTGGTTACCATTTGCAAAACGAAGATGAAATCTATTACATTGTAAGCGGCAAAGGAATTATGGAGATGAACGATTCATCATTTACTGTTCAGGCAGGCGATGCAATTCTTACACGACCCGGCAGCTCGCATGGTTTGCAACAAACCGGCAAAGATGATTTGGTGATTATTATAAATTATGAAGCGCAGTAATTACTTATTGTTCTTCACTTCTTCCGTTAAATAAATTGGTGATAAAAAATTGCTGTTACTGATGAATGCAATATGTTTTCCATCAGGGCTCCAATTTGGTGTGTTCATTGTTCCTTGTCCGCCATAAACTGCGGCAAGCACTGTGGGTTTGCCACCATCTGCCGGCATTAATCTTATATAAACATGTTTATAAAAAGGATGATCTGATGGACTGACATCTTGCCCGAAAGAAATGAAATCGATCCATTTGCCATCGGGTGAAACATGCGCAAACCAATTGTTGAATTCATCATTCGTTAATTGCTCAGCTCCGCTTCCATCCGGATGCATGCGCCAGATCTGCATCGTGCCGCTGCGAACAGAATTAAAATAGATCCATTTGCCGTCAGGCGAATACTCCGGTCCGTCATCCAAGCCTTTTGTATCTGTAATTTTTTTCTCGGTGCCGCTGCCATCAGACGGAATGGTATAAATATCAAATTCATTATTTCTTTCGCCAACAAATGCTAATGTTTTTCCATCAGGACTCCATCCATGCAAATAAGAAGGACCTGTGGGCGTGATTTGTTTTGGCTCTCCGCCACTCATTGAAACAACAAAAACTTTCGATGCATCATCATCACCTTTACTGCTGCTTAAGCCAATCATTTTTCCATCAAAAGAAATTACATGATCATTATTATTGTGTGTAACAGTTCCTGTATTTAAAACACCAATTTTATTTGTAGCAAGATCAAACGTGTAGATCAAACCATCACTATTATAAATTAAAGATTTTCCATCGCGCATATAATTAGGTGCCTGGATTGAACGCGGCGATTGATAAATGATTTTGCTTTCACCGGTTTCAACATTCAATATTTCTAATTGGCTTCCCAAATATTGTTTGTATGGAACTAATGTTGATGGTGCAGGAATTACGATTCGTACATTATAAAAATCTGCTGTTTCAGATACGGTTGGATTGTGCGAGCAAACAAACAAACCTGCATACACATCATTTCCCAAATCAACTTCAATACTGTCTGTTGTAAAAATTTCTCCTTTGCGCGCAACAGACATCAAATATTTATTACCTCTTTTTTCAAGCTGAATAACATCTGCATGCGTAACAGAAGATTTTACTTCCTGCATCGTATCATTATTTGCTTTGCGATATTGCAACGATGTTAATCCATCGCCATGCACAGCAACACTTACACATGCAGAAGTGCTGTCGAGCGATGAACGAATCATCCAGCCAAGTTTGCAATGTTCTTCAACACCTTTACCAATTAAATCTGCATTACAACGCAAAATAAAATCGCCGTTCATCTGCCTGTATAAATAATGAAATCCATCGTGGTTAAACCAAATATTGTTGCCGGAACCGGTAAGCAAATAATGTTGTGTTTGCGCATTATATTTCGAGCTCCCTTGTTTTGTATCACCAACTTCAGTTTGTTTTTGAAAGATGCCAATATCCTGTTGCGCCATTAAAGAAGTAATTAAAATAAATGAAGCAATAACAAGCAAAGATTTTTTCATACAACAATAATTAGAACAGAAAGATAAGTATTGATATCAATCCTGTAAAATTTTCAACATTATCTGTTATTCTTTGTTAAGAAAGTATAGAGTTAAATTTGGAAACTAATAATCTGCCATGAATAAAAAATATACAGGGTTTGTTCTTTTAAACACGCTTACATTTTTATTGGTGTTGTTTATAAACTTTGCATCAAGTACAAAATTATTAGCAAATAAAACAGTTGCAGATGTTTCGCATAAATATGATACATTATTTGCGCCTGCTAATTATGCTTTCGTTATTTGGCTTGTGATTTATTTGTTATGCATTGGATTTGTAATTTTTCAATGGGTGTTGCTAAAGAACGATCCCAATCATTACATTCAACGTACCGGCATTTGGTTTACCGTAAGCAATATTGCAAATGCGCTATGGTGTTATTGCTGGGTGCACGAATGGCTTGGCTGGTGTGTGATTATAATTTTAGTTCAATTATTAAGTCTCGCAATTTTAGTTGTGCGTTTAAGACTTGAATTAGATGATGAACCCGTGCGTGCAATATTTTTTGTCTGGTGGCCCATTTGTTTTTATATCGGTTGGCTAATTACTGCAACGGTTGCCTGCATTGCATCCTGGTTAGTTTATATCAATTGGAATGGCTTCGGAATTTCTGCTGATGTTTGGACGATGATCATGATAATTATTGCTTGCTTAATTTATGCATGGTTCACACAGAAAAGAAATATGCGTGAAGCTGCTTCTGTTGGTATTTGGGCTTTCATTGCAATAGCAATAAGGCAATGGAATGTTCATAGTAATATTGTGCTAACTGCAATTATAACTTCAGCAATTCTGCTTATACTAATTTCTATACATGGATATAAGGGAAGGTATTATGCACCGTTTGTAAAATTGAAAAGAGGTGAATGGTGATTAACAAGCGGCAAAATAATTCCTACCTTAGCTTCTCTTGCCATGACACAAAAAGAACTTCACAACGAACGATTAATTAGAGAAGCAAACGAAGCACAAATTCGTGCGCACACACGCCGGCATTTTTTAAAAGATTGTGCCATGGGTTTTGGCGGACTGGCATTGGGTTCATTGTTGCAGGCATGTGGTTCATCGGTAAACAATGGTTATAAGATTGCTTATGATCCGGCCCATCCGCTTGCACCAAAAATGCCCATGTTTCCTGCACGTGCAAAGAATGTAATTTATTTACACATGGCGGGTGCGCCATCTCAATTAGAATTGTTTGATTACAAACCAGAACTTGCAAAATTAGATGGACAATTATGTCCGCCATCATTAGTTGAAGGAAAACGTTTTGCATTTATTCGCGGCATTCCAAAAATGTTAGGACCTCAAGCGGACTTTGCACAATATGGAGAAAGCGGTGCATGGGTAAGTGATCGCATGCCGCATCTTGCAAGCATTGTTGATGAATTAAGTTTTTTAAAAGCGTGTACAACAGATCAATTTAATCATGCGCCTGCACAATTGCTGGTGCATACTGGTTCGCCTCGTTTGGGCAGACCAAGCATTGGCAGTTGGGTTACATATGGTTTGGGGACAGAAAACCAGAACCTGCCCGGCTTTGTTGTTTTAACGAGTGGCGGCAAATTTCCTGATGCGGGTAAAAGTGTTTGGGGAAGCGGGTTTTTACCAAGCG
>DASZUY010000410.1:0-17367 GCA_035547495.1 Parafilimonas sp.
CGCCATGCGCAGAGTTAGACAGGAAGAGAGAAATAACAGTGCAGGATACCAGCAGTATGCCGATAAACCTGCTGTCTGCTATAAATACTTTTAATGGATTCAGCGCTTTTGTAATTAGAATTTTCATGGGATCTTAATTTAAAACGGGTAGCGGAAAAGCAGGCTGGTTAAATCAGCCTGCTTTTTAATTTAATCTACATAACCATGTACACCCATTTCAGGTATGTCAAGTCCTGCCTGTTCATCTGCGGCGCTCGACCTGAGCCCGATTGCTGTTTTCTTGCAAATAGTAAAGAATAAATACATTATCACAAATACAACAACAAAGCATGTTACTGCACCGATGAGCTCAGCAACGAACTGTTTCCCATCACCATAAAATAATCCTTTTACTGTGCCGGGAACGCCATTCCAGCCATCACCATAAGTGCCATCGGCAAATAACCCCAAAGAAAGTACGCCCCAGATTCCATTAACGCCATGAACGGCAAATGCGCCAACAGGATCATCAATTCTTAATTTGCGTTCTACAAAATTTGCAGCCGCAATTACCAATACGCCAGACACAGCGCCGATAAATACTGCAGCAAGTGAGTTTACAAAGGCACAGGGCGCTGTAATAGCTACAAGACCTGCGAGCATACCGTTTGCCATCATTCCGGGATCCCACTTCTTAGTGGTGGCTTTCATATATAATGCAGAAACTAATGCACCACTTGCACTTGCCAGCATGGTATTTACCGCAACTACAGAGATGCGTAAATCTGTACCGGCAAGCGTTGACCCGGGGTTAAACCCAAACCAGCCGAAAGCAAGTATAAATGTACCTATGATCGCCATCGGAATATTGTGACCGGGAATTGTGTTCACTTGGCCGTTGGGACCATATTTGCCGATACGCGGACCTATTACCATAGCACCAGCCAGTGCTGCTACACCACCAACTTCATGCACAACAGAAGATCCGGCAAAATCTACATGGCCATGCCCCAATCCGAAATTAACGCCCAACTGAGATAACCAGCCGGTACCCCAAACCCAATTACCAAAGAGTGGATATACAAACATGGATATGAAAAATGCAAAAACAATAAATGATTTAAACTTCCATCGTTCAGCCATACCGCCTGTGGGAATGGTAGCGGTAGTGTCCATAAATACCATCTGGAAAAGAAACAGTGTGAACACACCTACATCATACACCTTACTGTTTAAAAAATAACCGGCTGCACCAATTAAGCCAAAAGGTTTTCCAAACAGTGTAATAGTGATCTCATGACTGCTGGCAACACCACCGCCAAGTGTTGCGGGGTTTAAAGCTCCTCCAAACATAAACGCAAAGCCACAGATCCAGAAACCAAGCATACCGATCGCGTACACAAGAAAATTCATTGCCATTGTGTGTGCAACGTTTTTCTTTTGCGTGAACCCCGTTTCTACCATTGCAAACCCTGCCTGCATGAACATTACCAGGAAACCTGTGATCAGCGTCCACATAAGGTTGATGGCAATTTTGTTGTGCCCTGCCTGGCTGCCAACTTCCTCAAGCGTAGGTTTTCCTGCAGTGGCTGCGGTAACATCATTAATGGTACCTGTATTTGCTCCTGAAGGATCTTGTGCAAGTAACGGGCTTGCAACAATTATACAGGCAATTACACATAGTGTAATACAAACTTTTAGGAACTGTTTCCTTTTTCTGTCCTGAAAAATGGGGTTAAAACCCGAATTGTTTTTGAATGATCGCATACCAGTTATTATTAGTTGTTATTAATGTGAAAAATTAGAAATGATACGTTGCTGCTAAAAGCCCTGTAAAGGTTGATTTAGTTCCTGAGCCATCATGGTTGGTAAATATTTCATCTTTTGCATTATCCAGCCTTAATTCGGGAATAATAGTAAGATTTCCGATTCTGAAGTTAGGCGAGAGGGTAACATCAAAAACATTTGTGCCCAATCCAAAAGCACTCTTGTCATCACCAAAATATTCGCCTCTTAAAGTAAGACCAAAGTCGGCGGTTGGATCAACATTCAGGTACAAGGCAGAGCCCCAGGAGGAGGCATTATCTTCACCTTCCGGCTTTACAAATTTTACAGTACCATTATAGCCTATACTAAATTTGTCGGTTACCGACCCCGTAACAACAAGATCAAGTTGAGTAGCACTGGCACTGCCGCCATAAGAGCCTACATAATTAAAATAGGCCTTTAATTTATCATCACTTGATGCGGTGCTGAATTGCGCGATAGCAAATTTGCGCGAAGAGACAGTAGTAGCATTATCCGTGGGATTTGCAATACCCAGCATTAATGCACTTTTTCCGCCTAATCCAATATCAGCTTTTATGCCTGTGTGTGAGAATGGACCATACGAGAACATATAATCCATGCTGTAATTACGATTGAGATAAGCGTCTGCCAGTTCATAACCAACATGTGTAGCCCATTTGCCTATGGTAAGTTTAAATTTATCAGAAATAGCATAACTTAAATATGCCTGCTTTACCGATGCCAGTGAATAAAAACCATTGCCACCGCTTCCATCGGGATAATCAAATTCCTGCGCTCTTCTTCCAAAACCGAGATCAGCAAATACACTCGCTTTGCCAAAGCTGTGAGCAGCCTGCAGGCTTACCATGCCTAATTCAAAAGAATTTTGCGAGTTGGTAAAGCTGGTGTAGTTGTTTGTTATAGGATTGCCGTCCTGATCTTTTGCATTTGCAAAATTGAAACGATAGTAGGCATCCACAGAGCCTGTGATTGTAACAGGGGGCGAGGTTTTACTTGAATCCTGACTAAAAGAGTAAATTGTAAAACAAAGCGCCATAGCATTAAATAGAATTCTCTTAAGCATGAACTTGATTTTTTAATGTTAAAGAATAGTTCTTTTCACATCAGATGGTATTCCATCTATCAAGCAATTGTTATAGGCCTTTATATAGGATATTTAAATATTTGTGTGTATTCAGACGAAAATATAGAATTTTATATGAGAACATCAAAATAGTTAATATATTTTTATAATTAATATGAATATGATGTGAATTAAATCCGCATTCTATCACTTAATATGCAGACTTGAAGAGAGCAGAGAAATTCTGAAACCTGTGTTTGGCAATTATTTAGTGGAGATTAGTAAATATTAAATATATTACTAAATTTAATATGAAATTGTTATTTATTTTAAGGGTATCCTAATTTTTGGGAAAAAAGTCATTACAATTATAAATGAAGAAAGTGCAATTGATAAAATGAGTCCCCACTTTTTTTGCGGACATTCACCCATAAAGCAGGTAGTAAGTAAAATATAATTGCGCACACTCCACGCAATATTAATTGCTGCTATGAATACGTTTGTGCGTTTTGCCCATATTTTAGGGATAATAAAAAAGATAAGTAACGGTACACCAAGCACAAGATGCATCAACCCTGGTTTCCCAAACATAGTTCCTGGAGCGCTCATGCCCGTAATGGTGATGCTTTTTTCAGGAATATAACTCCAGGGTAAATAACAAACTAACGCCAGCAAAATAACCGCGATGACGCCGAGAAGCTGTGAATATTTCATAATAAATAAATCCCCGCTATGGGCAGCGGGGATTTTGAGGTTCCGAGCAGATTCGAACTGCTGTAAAAGGTTTTGCAGACCTCTGCCTAGCCACTCGGCCACGGAACCAAAAGGGGTGCGAAAATAAAACAAAGCCTTTAAGCCTGCAAAAACAAATAACGAGTTGCTAATAAATAATAATATCAAGACCTTTAATTTTTATGAAACAGATACAAGAGAGCGAACTTATTCTTAACGAAAGGGGAGCGGTTTATCATTTAAATCTTTTGCCCGAAGAAATTGGCTTAACAATTATTACGGTTGGAGATCCGGATAGAGTTAATGAAGTAAGTAAATTTTTTGATACGATTGAAGTAAAAAAACAACACAGAGAATTTATTGCTCATACAGGTTACGTGGGCAAAAAAAGAATTACTGTTTTATCAACAGGAATTGGTACTGATAATATTGATATTGCCGTAAATGAATTAGATGCTTTAGTAAATATTGATTTTAACCTAAGAGAAATAAAACCAGAATTAAAATCTTTGAATATTATTCGCATTGGCACTTGTGGCTCGCTGCAAAAAGAAATTGAGGTAGATAATTTTATTACATCTACACATGCAATTGGAATTGACAATCTATTAAATTACTATGCACACGGTAACAATGCAGAAGAAAAAAATATGCTTCAACATTTTATTAATCATGCCCTGATAACAGAAAAATTTTCGCAACCATATATTGCTTCTGCATCTGCTCATTTGTTGCAGCATTTTGTACATGAATTTCATCATGGCATTACTATTACATGTCCGGGCTTTTATGGTCCGCAAGGCCGAGTATTAAGACTTGGTTTAACTTCTCCCGGCCTCATTGATTCATTCACGCAATTTCAATTTGGAGATCATCGCATTGTTAATTTTGAGATGGAAACCGCGGCGATTTATGGACTCGGAAAACTATTAGGTCATCATTGCTTAAGTTTGAACGCTGTTGTGGCAAACAGGATAACAAAACAGTTTTCAAAAAATGCCGCTGCCGCAATGGATAAATTAATTACAAAAACTTTAGAAATCATTGAATCAATTTAAAATAGCTTAAATGAATTTTTCTTTCTCGAAGTACCAGGGGACTGGTAACGATTTTATTATTATTGATAATCGCGAAAGTAATATTGAACTATCGGCACAGCAGGTTAAAAAATTATGCGATCGCCATTTTGGTATTGGTGCAGATGGATTGATGTTAATGAATAATCATTCCTCTTATGATTTCACCATGAAATATTATAACGCTGATGGAAATGAAAGCAGCATGTGTGGTAATGGTGGCCGTTGTATGGTGCAATTTGCATACGATACAGGCCTGCACAAACGTGAATATTTTTTTACAGCAATCGATGGCGAACACAAAGCAACAATAGAAGATAATGGATGGATTGATTTAAAAATGAAAGATGTTGATAATGTTGAAATGTACGAATACTCTAATTATATTCTAAATACCGGTTCGCCGCATTTTATAAAACCTGTATCAGGTGTTTGGAATTACGATGTATTTAATGAAGGCAAAGAAATTCGCTACAGCAGAAAATTTGCAAAAGAAGGTATAAATGTAAATTTTACCCAGGTTGATGAAGAAGGTGATATATGCGTTCGTACCTATGAGCGGGGCGTAGAAAACGAAACCTTAAGTTGCGGAACCGGTGTTACGGCGGCAGCTTTGGTTTTTGCACATAACGATAATGGCTTTAATCGTGTTGAGGTAAAAACACTTGGTGGCCATCTTGCTGTTGAATTTGATAAAATTGATGATAAACATTTTAAAAACATCTGGCTGTGTGGCCCCGCTGTGCTAACATTTAAAGGCGAAGCTGAAGTGTAAATAGTTTTATAACTATTCTAATTATCTTTTCATTCACAGCTTTGCTATTATTTTGCACTCTTACAAATTAGTTTCCGCATTGTTAAAACAATTCTGTTTTGTTTTTTTATTGATGATGTGTGGCATCATCGCAAGAACGCAGGTTTACGATACGATCCCCGGCGGCAACTATGAATACGACAGTCGTGGAAGACCCATAAAAGTTGACAGCAGCAATCAAACATTACAACACCGTGATGTTTACGAAGATTCCATTACTATTTTTTATCGCTATTGGGATTCTACACACATCAACAAAATAGATTCTTCAATCAACGATTTTTATACACGTTATCCTGTTCCTTGGTGGTATGTTGATTTTGGTAATTTTGGTTCCGCCGCACATTCATTAATATTTCAGCCAAACATGCGGCCCGGTTTTGATGCCGGCTTTCATGCATATGATATATATCGGTACACACCTGAGAACACGAAATTTTATCAAACAACAAGACCATATTCTGAAACAAGTTATTTGTTAGGCAGCAGGGGAGAACAAATGGTTAATTTGTTTCACACACAAAACAGGAAAAGCAATTTCAATATAGCATTTGATTTTAGAGTGATCAACTCACCGGGTGCTTTTAAAAATTTAAATACAAATAACAGCAACCTGCGTGTAAACACTTTTTATCAGAGCACTAATAAACGTTATATAAATTATTTTGCTGTTATCACTAATAAAATTCTTTCTTCAGAAAACGGCGGCTTAAAACCAAACCAGGATCTTGATAGTCTTTCTTTTCATGATCCTTACGGTGCGCTTACAAAATTAGGCAGCGAGTTGCCACCATACAGCAGAAATATATTTGGTCAAAATCTAACAATAGGAACACAGTATAAAGAGGCCATTTTTTTAATGCGGCAGAGTTATGATTTTGGACAGAAAGATTCGCTTGTTACAGATTCCACTACTTATAAATTATTTTATCCTCGCTTACGCATTCAGCATACTATACAGTTTACGAACGATAATTATGAGTATCATGATTATGCCCCCGTTGATTCAGACTATATTAAATATTTAGATTATACGCCTGCAATTACCCACAACGGAACTTATGCTGCAGACACAATCAAGTTTGCAGATAAATGGCAAATCCTCACGAACGATGTTGCATTAATTTCTTATCCGCAAAAAAATAATTTAAATCAATTTCTAAAATTGAATGCGGGTTATGAATTGATAAAAGGAAATCTTGGCGCTTATCGTGAAACATACAATAATATTTATACAGGCGCAGAATACAGAAATCGTACACGCAATCAATTGTATGATGTAGAAGCTGTGGGCAAGTTATATGTTGCCGGTCATTATGCGGGTGATTATTCTGCTTACATAAGCCTGCGGCGATCGTTGCGAAAAAATATTGGGTCGTTGCAGGTCGGTTTTCAAAATGTAAACAGAACACCATCATTTTTGGAAGATGGATCTGTAGGAACTCACCTGGTAGATTCAGCTTCAGGGGCGCAAATTGATACTAAAGCAGCGCTTACAAATTTTCCTGTAACACAAATAGGCAACTTCAACAAAGAAAATATTACAAGAGTTTTTGCTGTCATAAATATTCCTCCAGCAGATTTTCAATTAACAGGCGAGTATTATCTTGTTACAAATTATACATACTTCAGCAGTTTATATACTGCCACACAATCTTCATCTTTATTTAATGTATTGCATATTGCCGCGCAAAAAAAGATCAGCGTAAGTAAACATTTTAACTGGTATCTGGAAGGAAACTTACAACAAACAACAGGTAATCCGCCGGTTAATCTTCCTTTGGTTTTAGCACGCAGCCGTTTTGCTTTCGAAGGTAATTTTTATAAAAATTTATTTTTATCAACAGGCATTGAAATTCGATATTATACACCTTACAAAGCGCCAGGTTATTCACCATTGAATGGGCAGTTTTTTTTCCAGGACACAACAACAATTACACCGCGGCCTGATGTAAATCTTTTTTTCAACTTTAGAATAAAAAGTTTTAAAGCATTTATTCGTTTAGAAAATTTAAACACCATTGATCCTGCAAATGGGTTTTCATTTACGAAATATAATTATGTAGCACCGTTATATCCTGCACGTGCATTATGGTTTAGAATTGGTATCTGGTGGAATTTTGTGAACTGATATACACACATTTCCATTCAAAACAAAACCTTAAGTATTCAAGTCTCTTTTCTTTTTGTAATTTTCGCCTCGTATTTTTGCGTGTCAAACCTCCTTAATGAATTTATTTTTTTATTTGCTTGATACGAGTGCTGCTGGAACTTCAGCAGATTATGCGCCAATAGGCATTCAATTAATTTTTGCAGCGGGCTTTGTTGCAACTATGATGATTGTAACGCATCTCATCGGCCCAAAAAGAAAAACAGCAGATAAGCTTGAAAATTTTGCGAGTGGTATAGAAAGTCATGGCAACGCACGCCAGCCTTTAGCTATAAAATATTTTTTAGTAGCAATATTATTTGTGTTGTTTGATGTGGAGGTTATTTTTTTCTATCCTTATGCAGTAAATTTTAAATCGCTTGGCTGGAGCGGGTTTACAGAAGTTTTATTATTTGTAGGATTTTTTCTTGTAGGATTTTTATACATCATAAAGAAAGGTGCATTAAAGTGGGAGGATTAATTAACTGGTTTGAAAGTTTGAAAAATGTACAAATGAGTAAGCGGTTTAAATTTTCAAATTTTCAAATCATAAAATTTTCAAATTAGATTATGGCAAGACCGGTTAGATTTAATATACATCCAAAGACAACAGATATACACGATAATATTGCGCTTGCAGATATGCCCGAAGGTTCACAGGGTGAAGGTTATTTTGCAACAAGCTTTGAAAAAATTGTAGGGCTTGCAAGAAAAAATTCAATATGGCCTTTACCATTTGCAACTTCTTGTTGCGGTATTGAATTTATGTCTGTAATGGCATCGCATTATGATCTGGCGCGCTTTGGATCTGAGCGCCTGGCATTTACACCACGCCAGTGCGATTTGCTGATGGTGATGGGAACCATTGCAAAAAAAATGGGTCCTGTTTTAAAAGAAGTTTATTTGCAAATGGCAGAGCCACGCTGGGTTTTAGCAATGGGTGCATGCGCAGCATCAGGTGGAATTTTTGATACCTATTCTGTTTTGCAAGGCATAGATCAAATAATTCCTGTTGATGTTTATATTCCCGGTTGTCCGCCAAGACCGGAGGCAATTATTGATGGTGTGATGCGGATTCAGGACCTTGTGCACAATGAAAGTTTACGCAGAAGAAATAGTCCGAAATATAAAGCGCTGCTTGAAAGTTATGGAATACAGTAAGAATTAACCAATTTGAAAATTTGAAGATCTGACAGAAAAGTTTTCAAATTTTTAAATTCACAATTTTCAAATTTCAATGGCATTAACTAACGCAAGAATTAAAGAAAGATTAATTGAAAAATTTGGCGAACAGGTTAGCAATTTTGAAGAGCCTTATGGAATGCTCACTTTCGAAGTTCCGAAAGACATGAATCTTAAATTGATACAGTTTTTGTATGATGATGAAGAATTAAAATTTCAATTTCTCACAACACTTTGCGCAGTTCATTATCCTGATAATAAAGGCAGGGAATTAGCGATGGTTTATCACCTGCATAATCTTTCTGATAACATCCGCATTCGTTTTAAAGCATATCTCGATATAAATAAGCCTGATATTTTCACAGCCACAAAAATATTTGAAGCAGCTAATTGGCTTGAAAGAGAAACGTATGATTTTTACGGTGTGAATTTTATCGGTCATCCAAATTTAAAGCGCATATTGAATGTGGATGAAATGGATTATTTTCCTATGCGTAAAGAATATCCGTTAGAAGATCAAACAAGAAAAGATAAAGATGATGAAATGTTTGGTCGTGGCGGAAGCATTGGATATGGAACAGTAAAAACAGATGATGATACAACAATAGCAGAATCTGAAAAAGGTAATGTTGGAGATAAATTGGTTTAATTTTTTAATTAGCACATTAGCAAATTTGCATATTAGCATATTAAAATGTCAGAAGTAGTTTCAATAAAAGATAAACACATTGTTCTTCCGGATGGTTCAATAGAAAAGCAAACCACAACGCTTAATCTTGGACCAACACACCCGGCAACACATGGCGTGTTTCAGAATATTTTGGAGATGGATGGTGAGCGAGTAGTTTCTGCAGAGCAAACCATCGGTTACATTCATCGTGCCTTTGAAAAAATTGCAGAACGAAGACCTTTATATCAAATCACACCACTTACAGATCGCATGAATTATTGCAGCAGCCCGATTAACAATATGGGTTGGGAAACAACATGCGAAAAATTGCTCAAAATAAAAACACCAAAGCGCGTAGATTATATGCGCGTAATTATAATGGAGCTTGCAAGAATTGCAGATCATTTGATTTGTAATTCTGTTGTAGGTGTTGACGCTGGCGCATTTACAGGCTTTCTTTATGTAATGCAGTATCGCGAATTGATCTATGAGATTTATGAATCTGTATGTGGCTCGCGGTTAACAACAAACATTGGTCGCATTGGTGGTTTTGAAAGAAATTTTACCAATGTTACCTGGGAAAAATTGGAAAAGTTTTTAAATGAATATCCGCGTGTATTAAAAGAGTTTGAAAATCTTTTAATGCGCAACCGGATTTTTATGGAACGCACAATTGGTGCGGGTCCTATCAGTGCCGAACGTGCATTGAATTATGGATTCACTGGTCCAAATCTTCGGGCTGCCGGTGTTGATTATGATGTGCGTGTTCACTCGCCTTATTGCAGCTATGAAGATTTTGATTTTGTTGTTCCTGTTGGTTCAACCGGCGATTGTTATGATAGATTTTTGGTGCGTGAACAGGAGATGTGGCAATCGATCGAGATCATCAAACAGGCATATCAAAAGATACAGGAATTTAAAGGTGCTGAAGCAGAAGTTTACCACGCTGATGTGCCCGAATATTATTTGCCGCAGAAGAAAGATGTGTATACAAAAATGGAAGCGCTCATCTGGCATTTTAAAATCATCATGGGTGAAATTGATATGCCTGCCGGTGAAGTATATCATAGTGTTGAAGGCGGCAATGGCGAACTTGGCTTTTATTTAATTAGTGATGGAGGTAGAACGCCTTATCGCTTGCATTTTCGCAGACCTTGTTTTATTTATTACCAGGCTTATGAAGAACTGGTAAAAGGTGCGATGTTAAGCGATGCGGTAATTGTAATGAGCAGCCTGAATTTAATTGCAGGCGAAATGGATAGTTAATAATTTGAATTGATATAATGATTCAGTTTTCTGAAGAAAAAATTAAAAAGGTTAATGAACTGATAAGCCATTATCCCGAAGGCAAACAGAAAAGTGCCATACTTCCAATATTGCATATTGCGCAACAGGAATTTGGCGGCTGGCTTGATGTACCGGTGATGGATTATGTTGCTACGTTGTTGAATATTCAGCCAATCGAAGTATACGAAGTGGCAACATTTTATAGCATGTATAATTTAAAACCTGTTGGTAAATATATGTTTGAAGTTTGCCAAACAGGTCCGTGCATGTTAAATGGCAGCGATGATATAATTGCATACATCGAAGAGAAACTTGGAATAAAACCAGGCGAAACAACTGCTGATGGAATGTTTACGTTAAAAACCGTTGAATGTTTGGGTGCATGTGGTTACGCCCCAATGATGCAGTTTGGAAAAACGTATCGCGAGCATTTAACCAAAGAAAAAGTTGATAAGATTATTGAAGAGTGTAGAGCAAAAACGTCTAGTCTTAATTAATGAAATTTATTTACATAATATTTTTAATTATACTGATTGCTTCATGCAATTCAAATAAAAATGGAATTGCATCAACCGACAGTTCTTATAAAACAGTCGTTCCGCAAACACCGGTTATAAATGCAGAAAATTATGTGGGAACATTACCTTGTGCAGATTGCGAAGGCATTGATGTTTCGCTTCAGTTAAACAGAGATTCAACTTTTATTATGAATTCTGTTTATACAGGTTCGCGTGTTGATAGTCTCAATAATCATTTTAATGAAATGGGGTCATGGCGTTTGCATGAACCGGATACTTTATATCTGACAGATGCAAACAGGCATTTCACAAAATATATTAAAACAGATACAGCCTTGATTCAATTGGATGGCGACGGAAACAGAATTGCCGGACCATTAGCTTCAATGTTTGTATTACATAAAAAATAAATTATGTTTCATCTTGTACCATACCTGCATTTTAATGGCAATGCTGAAGAGGTTTTAAACTTTTATAAAGATGCTTTTGGTGGAGAGATCGTAACAATTAATCGTTATGGCGATAGTCCGATGAAAGGTGACGAAAGCTTGAATGACAAGATCATTCATTCGCGTTTAAAGTTTGGTGATAATCTTATCATGATCTCTGATTCTTTTAACGGTCAGCTTGCAAAAACAGATGGAAATATACAATTGTCTGTTGAAGTTGATGATGCGAATAAGATTGAAGAAGTGTTTAATAAATTGGCTGAAGGCGGAAAAGTTACGATGCCATTGGCAAAACAATTTTGGGGTGCAACCTTCGGAATGTTGCAGGATAAATTTGGTGTGAACTGGATGTTTAATCATGAAGAAAAAAAATAAATTTTAAAGTATAAATTTCCCTTTAGGGAATAGGGGCATGAAAAAATTATTATTAGAAAAAGATCATGTTGAAGGCATTCGTTTTTATGAAACCTATCGAAGAGAAGGTGGTTATAAAAGTGTGGAGAAAGCTTTCAAAATGTCGCCTGCTGATATTGTTGAAGAGGTGAAGAAAAGTGGATTGCGTGGTCGTGGCGGCGCAGGTTTTCCAACAGGAATGAAATGGAGTTTTATCGCAAAACCTGAAGGTGTTCCACGTCACTTAGTTTGTAATGCAGATGAAAGCGAACCCGGCACTTTCAAGGATAGATATTTGATGGAGTTCATTCCGCATTTATTGATTGAAGGTTTGATCGTTTCTTCTTTTGCACTCGGTTCAAACGTAACATACATTTATATCCGCGGCGAATATGCATGGATCGTTGATATTCTCGAACAAGCGATAGCAGAAGCAAAAAATAATGGATGGCTTGGTAAGAATATTTTAGGTTCTGGTTTTGATTGCGAGATTTATGTGCATCGCGGAGCCGGTGCTTACATCTGTGGTGAAGAAACGGCATTGATTGAAAGCCTTGAAGGCAAACGCGGCAACCCAAGAATTAAACCTCCATTCCCTGCTATTAAAGGAGCATGGGATCGTCCAACTGTTGTAAATAACGTTGAGACAATTGCCGCAGTTGTTCCAATCATAAATATGGGTGGCGATGAATATGCAAAGATTGGTGTTGGAAAATCAACCGGCACTAAATTAATTTCTGCATGTGGTAATATTAATAAGCCTGGCGTGTATGAAATTGATATGACCATTTCTGTTGAAGAATTTATTTTCAGCGATGAATATTGCGGCGGTATTCCAAACGGAAAAAGATTAAAAGCTTGTATTCCGGGCGGTTCATCAGTTCCCATTCTTCCAACTAATTTATTATTGAAAACAGCAAAAGGCGAACAACGCATGATGAACTATGAAAGCCTTGCTGATGGCGGTTTTCAAACGGGTTCAATGATGGGCAGTGGTGGTTTTATTGTGTTTGATGAAGATCAGTGCGTAGTGCGTCATACATATACATTGGCGAGATTTTATCGTCATGAAAGTTGCGGTCAATGTTCTCCATGCCGCGAAGGAACAGGTTGGATGGAAAAGATTTTAAAGAACATTGAGTACGGTAAAGGCAAGATGAGTGATATAGATTTATTGTGGGACATTCAAAGCAAGATTGAAGGCAATACAATTTGTCCGTTAGGGGATGCAGCAGCCTGGCCGGTTGCAGCAGCGATAAGACATTTCAGGGATGAATTTGAATGGCATGTTTTAAATCCCGATGAATCGCAAAAAAGAAATTATGGACTTGCGCATTATGCAGACGAGTTAGCAACAGTAACAGCGTAGTCAATTCAAAAGTAAAAAGTAAAAATTCAAAATTGGAGAGCGAATATTTATTAGAAGAACCTCAAAAAACTTATAACATAAAGTATCGTGCTTTTCAGTTTTCAAAGGATATTCTATCATTCGTTTCAAAAACAAAATTTGAAAAAATATTTTACTCAATTTTTGACCAACTTGTGCGAAGCGCAACTTCTATAGGTGCAAATCTTGTTGAAGCAAAAGCCGGAGCAACAAAAAAAGATTTTCTGAATTTTTACGTGATTGCTTTAAAGTCTGCAAATGAAACAAAGTACTGGCTGTGTTTAATAAGAGATTCAATTGAATCAGATAAAAATAAACTAGCAGAGCTGTTACAGGAAGCAGATGAATTATCAAAGATCATTGCATCAATAATTATTTCTGTTAAACAAGCTTGATGTTTTGACTTTTGAATTTTTAATTTTGACTTTTATTTATGGCAGAACAACAATTATTTAAAGTAACGATAGATAATATAACAATAGAAGTTCCTGCAGGCACAACTATATTAAATGCCGCAAGAAAAATTGGCGGCGATGTTGCGCCGCCTGCAATGTGTTATTACAGCAAATTGCAAAACAGCGGTGGTAAATGCAGAACATGCCTGGTTGAAGTGAGTAAAGGTTCTGATAAAGATCCGCGACCAATGCCTAAGTTGGTTGCAAGCTGCAGAACAACGGTAATGGATGGAATGGAAGTAAAGAACATCACTTCGCAAAAAACAATTGAAGCAAGAAAAGGTGTGGTTGAAATGTTACTCATCAATCATCCTTTGGATTGTCCTATCTGCGACCAGGCTGGTGAATGTGATTTGCAGGATTTAAGTTATAATCATGGTAAAGAAGGAACGCGTTATGAATTTCAGCGCAGAACTTTTCATAAACATACACTTGGTCCGTACATTCAACTGCACATGACGCGCTGCATTCTTTGTTATCGTTGTGTGTTTGCCGCAGATCAGTTAACAAACAAAAGAGAACATGGTATATTGGATCGCGGAGATCATTCAGAAATATCAACTTATATCGAGCAAAACCTGGACAATGATTTTATAGGAAATGTGATTGATGTTTGTCCGGTGGGCGCGTTAACCGATCGCACATTCCGTTTTAAAAATCGTGTGTGGTTTACCAAGCCGGTTGATGCACATCGTGATTGCCCCAAATGTTGCGGCGAAGTAAGATTATGGATGCGTGGTGATGAAGTGTTCCGTGTTACAGCGCGTAAAGATGAATGGGGAGAAATAAGAGATGCATCCGATGGCAAAACCGGATGGATTTGTAATGAATGCCGCTTCGAGAAGAAGGATGTTAAAGATTGGGTGATTGAAGGCACAACAAAAGTGAATCGTCAGTCTGTTATTTCCGCCAACAAATATGTTGGTGCAATAAAGCCGCCTGAATTTATGGAAGAGGTAATGGATGGTGTGAAGCAACATTATTTACTCGATATACATAATGTAAGTGAAGTGAATGAGCCTGAAATAAGATTAGACTTAATTGAAGGTCCTGCACACAGTGAAGACTTTGAGATTGCAGATGAAAAACGTGAAGAAAAAGAAAACAATAAATAGTTTAGAATGATTCATCTTCTTACAATAGACTGGATTCTTTTACTTGAGAAATTAATACTGATAGCGATCGTTGTAATGGCTTCGTTACTCGTTGCCATGTATTCAACCTATGCAGAAAGAAAGATAGCAGCATTTATGCAGGATCGGATTGGTCCCAACCGTGCAGGTCCGTTTGGAATTTTGCAACCACTTGCAGATGGTGTGAAATTATTTTTTAAAGAAGAAATTATTCCGAGTAGTTCCAATAAAATTTTATTTGTGCTTGGTCCATCGCTGGCTATGTTAACTGCAATGATGACTTGCGCTGTTGTTCCGTGGAGCGGCGACATAAATGTGTTCGGAAGAACGATTTCTTTGCAAATTGCAGATATAAACATCGGAATTCTTTACGTGTTTGCAGTGGTAAGTTTAGGTGTGTATGGAATAATGATTGGCGGCTGGTCATCAAACAATAAATTTTCTTTGCTCGCTGCATTGCGCGGCGCAAGCCAGGTAATCAGTTATGAATTGGCAATGGGAATTTCTTTGATCTCATTGTTGATGATGACAGGAACACTGAGTTTAAAAACGATGGTCGAGCAGCAAATGGCTTCACACTGGAATGTGTTATATCAGCCATTGGCCTTCCTGATATTTTTTGTTTGCGCTTTGGCGGAATGCAATCGTACACCATTTGATTTATCCGAAGCAGAAAGCGAATTGAACATGGGTTATCACCAGGAATATTCTTCCATGAAACTCGGCTTTTATTTGTTTGCTGAATACGTGAACATGTTTATCAGCAGTGCAATAATGGCAACATTGTTTTTTGGTGGTTATGATATTCCTTTCTTTAATGAAGCGGCGCATACATATTGGGGAAACTGGTTGGCGGTTGCAGGCATTGTTTGCTTCATGATAAAGATTGTAATTTTTATTTTCCTGTTCATGTGGATAAGATGGACCGTTCCAAGATTTCGTTATGATCAATTAATGAATCTTGGATGGAAAAAATTAATTCCATTGGCTTTGGCAAATATGCTGGTAACGGGCGCAGTAATTTTGTGGCAACACAAATAATTTATTATGCAATTTTTATTAAGAATATCGCTGTTTAGAATTTTTCCATCAAAATGGAGAATTGCGTTATTGATATCGTATGTGTTGTTCTTAATAACATTTACTGCAGGCATCATTCTAAGCAAATTTTATCCATCTCCATTTTCTATAGCGATCTTTTGGCTTGGGTTAGCATTGTGCGTCATTCATATTGGAATAAAACTTTTTGCATATTACTTTAATAAGATAAATATTTTTTTCCCTTGGAAAAATTCGAATCAAATAAAAAGTTAGTGAACATTTTTTTAGATAAATCTTTACCGAAATCAACACAGATCATACTTCAAATTGTTCGTGTTGCTTTTTTCGTAGCTTTCTTCGGAGGCATTTTCTTTTTCGGAAATAACGAATTGTTTTCAGACATCTTAGTAGGCACCGGAGTTTTATTTATAGTTGTTTATACTATTATTAAAATAATTGTTGCACGAAAAAAGAAAAGAGAGAATTCAATAACAAACATTTGATTTTGATTTTTTACTTTTTACTTTTGAGTTTTTAGAATGATAACATATACAAATAGAGCAAAACCGGTAGACCGTAAAAAAATGACTTTCATTGAAAGCATTTATTTATGGAATATTTTTAAAGGGATGCTCATAACACTTAAACATTTTTTCAGCAGGAAAGCAACCATAAAATATCCTGAACAAAAACGTCCGTTCAGTCCTGTATTTCGCGGCGTTCAAATTTTAAATCGCGATGAAGAAGGCAGAGAACGTTGCACCGCTTGCGGTTTGTGCGCATTGGCTTGCCCGGCAGAAGCAATAACAATGGAAGCAGCAGAGCGTATGCCTGGCGAAGAAAATTTATATCGCGAAGAAAAATATGCAGCGAAATATGAAATCAATATGCTGCGTTGCATCTTCTGCGGTTTTTGCGAAGATGCTTGTCCAAAAGATGCGATCTATCTTTCAGAAACATTTGCGCCATCAGCATACAATCGTAAAAATTTTATTTATAATAAACAAGACTTGCTGATTCCGGATCCTAAAACACAACCGGAAGAATTTGCGAAGGCAAGAGGCTTAAGAGAAAATCAAAAAGCAAAAAAAGAACCTTTCAAATAATGACTGCAACCGAAATATTATTCTGGTTTTTAAGTGCACTTGCATTATTCAGCGCGTTAATGATGGTGGTAAGTAAAAACCCGGTGCACAGCGTGCTTTGGCTCATTATCGTTTTCTTCGCTAT
>DASZUY010000411.1:0-8472 GCA_035547495.1 Parafilimonas sp.
ATATGGCAAGCCGGAAGAAAGTATGAGCCATAAGAAAATGAGCATGCTTAAAACGGCTGCAGAAGAATATCAATACAAAAATCCGCAGTGGAAATACTTGCAGTTTGATGTGCTGGCAATAACAATTATGTATGGAGAACCGGTTGAATATTTTTTAATTGAAGATGTTTATTTTTAGTTCATAGCTGATGGTTCATAGATCATGGGTTTTACCTTAAACAAAAAATTATGTCATTTAGATTTGAAGAATTGAACATTTGGCAAAGAGCTTTTAAACTGGCGAATGAGATTGACTTAATTGTTGAATTATTTCCAAAGAAGGAGTTGTTTAGCCTTTCTTCTCAAATAAAGCGGGCTGCAGATTCTGTGGTTTTAAATATCGCTGAAGGAAGTACAGGTCAAACAAAATCCGAATTCAAAAGGTTTTTAAATATTGCATTAAGAAGCGCAATCGAAGTTGTATCTTGTTTAATGATGGCTAACGAACGCAAATACTTAAATAAAGAACAATTCAAAAATTTTTATGATGAATACGAAATCTTATGTAAGATGATAACGAAATTTCGAAATAGTCTTAATTAACCATGAACTGTCACCTATGAACTATGACCTGACCTGAATTTTCTCCATCATCTTTTCCACCATTTTATATGTTGCCGGGCAATAAGAAACATTTTGCTGATGAATGTGTATGTAATCAAGCATTTTCTTTTTGGTGAGATGCGGAAAGCCGGCGCAATCATCAGGTCGCACTTCGTATATTGAACACATATTCGTGGTTAAATCTAAAAACTGGCAAGGCTGTTTTTTATTCACCCAATCTTTATCTGACTTTTCATACTTCAGCCACTTTTCTTTAAACTCAAAAGGCTTCATATTTAGATGCGCAGATATTCGGCGAATATCTTTATTGGTGAAAGTTGGCGTCATTGTTTTGCAACAGTTCGCGCATGTTAAACAATCCACTTCTTGCCAAACTTCAGCGTTTAATTTTTCCGCGAGTTTATCTAAACCTGCCGGTTTTAATTTTTCAACTCTGCCTAAATACCTGCGGAAAATTTTATTGTAAAGACTCACCTTTTTTCTGAACGACCTTAAATTAACGGGCTGCATTTATTATTGAAGATTGTAGATTGCGAATTGATTATAAAACGAAAGTAAGCAGAAACTTCGATCGTAAATTAAAATCTGCAATCGTAACTATAATGTGGGATTCTTATAAAAAAAGCTATAAGGCTTATTTGCAACTCGAAAAATCTTTAAGCGATAATTCTGTGCAGGCATACTTGCGCGACCTTGAAAAACTTACGCAATATCTTCAATCGGAAAATAATTTAAAGTCGCCTTCAGAAATCGTTTTAAAAGATCTGCAATATTTTATTGAATGGATTGCGAAACTCGGAATCAATGCAACTTCCCAAGCCAGAATTATTTCGGGCATAAGGAGCTTTTTTAAGTTTTGCATGATTGAAAACATCATTACAAAAGATCCTTCAGTTTTATTGGATGCGCCAAAACTCAAACGCAGTTTGCCCGATGTTTTGAGTTTTGAAGAAATTGAAAAGATTATTGCTGCCATTGATTTAAGCAAAGCTGATGGCACACGTAACAAAGCGATTCTTGAAACCATGTACAGTTGTGGTTTGCGTGTAAGTGAAACCGTGAATTTAAAGATCAGTTGCTTGTATTTTGATATTGGTTTTATTCGTGTGATTGGAAAAGGAGATAAGGAAAGGCTGGTGCCGATTGGTCGTGATGCCATAAAATATATTAAGATTTACAAAGACAGAGTGCGCAATCACATCACACCGCAAAAAAATTATGAAGACATTTTATTCTTAAACCGGTTTGGAAAAACTCTATCGCGGATTATGATTTTTTACATCATTAAAGATCTTGCAAAGAAAGCTGGCATTACAAAAAATATTTCGCCACATACATTTCGCCATTCTTTTGCCACACATTTAGTGGAAGGCGGTGCAGACTTACGTGCCGTGCAGGAGATGCTTGGTCATGAAAGCATCACCACAACAGAAATCTACACGCATTTATCAAGAGATTATTTAAGAGAAACACTGCAGAATTTTCACCCGGCGTTTAAGAAATAATTACTGCACATCTTTCAGCACTTTCCAAATTTCAGCTGCTGCAAGTTTGTTGCCTGCATCGTTTAAATGCACGCCGTCAATTGTAAGAACACCTTTGTCAACATTAGCGGTGTTGTTGTTTACTTCATAAGTATGAAAAATGGAATGCAGATCGCATAAAGGCAAGTTCATGTCCTTTGCTATGTTGCGAATAATCTGCGAATATTTATTTAAATCACCATCCTGTTGATTGGTGTAATCATTTTTCTCGCCTATTGTTGTGGGGGTGACGAGCATTACTTTGATACCATTGCTCTGCAACTCTTTAATAATAGCACGATAAAAATTTTCAAATTTATCCGGATCAGTTCCTGTACCAAACATACTTTTATGCCATACATCGTTTACACCAATCCATATCACAACAACATCAGGTGATTGCTGAATTACATCTTGCTGCATTCTTAAATACAGGTCATATACTTTGTTGCCGCCAATGCCTGCACCAATCAAATCATAATTGGTTATTCCTTGTTGCGCAAGCATGTCTTTCATCACGGTTATATAACCGTTCGGTTGCACACCTGCCTGCGTAATGGAGTCACCAAAGAAAATTACGCGCTTATTTCTTTTGGTATCTTTCATAAAAGACATGAAAACAATGGCGCCGACAAAAATAAAAACCCAAATGAGTTTGTTTGTGATGTTCATATAGCAATTTTATTAAATTACGTCTGTCATAAATGGTGTTGTTTCTTTTCCCATCTTCTCCACAAATTTTCTTTCATCAATAATATAACCGTTACCTCTTGCACAAAAATGAACACGTAAATTTTCAATGCTCATCGGGTTGCCTTCGGGAATGTCGGCAATGTTTGTATGCATCACTTCGTGCCCGTCAATAATTACAATTAATCCGCTGCCGATCGCCTCCATCTTATTCCCATCACTAATAATCATTCCTGTGTCTTCTCCCAAGCCAACGCCAATACAACCCGGATTACTTGCAACTGCCTGCGCAAGCCGCACAAAGCGGCCGCGTTTTTCAAAATGCGAATCAATAATAACATTTTCAATAAAGCGTAATCCTGTTGTAATTTTTACTTCACCTTTTAAATGTGCCCGGAAAGGATTGCCTTCATAGATCATTGTGTTGCTCATTGCCATTGCGCCTGCTGATGTTCCGGCAATAACAATTTTTTCTGTTTGATAACGATGCCGCAAAAGTTTTAAGAATTCTGTGCCGCCAAGTGTTGCGGTTAAACGCATTTGATTGCCTCCGCTAAACATCACACAATCGCTTTTCTTTAATCGCTCAATGTATTGTCCATCCTGCAGGTTTTCCCTGGTGCGAATATGCATGATACCAACATTAATGCAACCAATTTTTCCAAATGCGTTCAAATAATTTTCGCCCACCTGGTGCGGAATCATGGATGCCGTTGTAATAACCTCTATACGTTTTTGTATGCCGCCGGCTTCTTCTACAATACGGCGCAAAATGCCCAGCTCAAAAAAATTAAGATTGTTTTTATGGATTTCACCTTTTTCAACCTCCGTTCCTTTGTCTTCCGCTCCGCCAATTGCAATCAGTTTACCTTTTGGTTTTTGCATGCTTATCTAAGTGATTTTGCAAACTTACGTGAATTGAATTTTTTATTTCAGCATTAAAAATATTGCCATTACAAGCGTGTATAAGATGGGGAAACGCTACGATCTTTATCTGCAATGAATTTTATCAAAAAGAAGCAAGTTGAGAATTAAACTATTTTGATGAAAATTTATCATAGCCTTTACAATAATTTTCAACAATTAAGCATTATTGTTTTTTAAGCCAATATGAACAGCAAAGTTTATCGCCTGTTGCGCAACAATAAAGAACAAGGTCCTTTTACATCAGAAGATCTTATTGCAAAAGGTTTAAAGCCTTACGATTTAATTTGGGTTGATGGTCGCAGCGCTGCCTGGAAATACCCCGGCGAGATGAACGAGTTTAAAAATTATGTTCCCGATCCTGACAATTATCTTACTAATCTCATAATAACAAAGCAACAGGAAACGATAGCGCGTGTAAGTAATGCTGTTCAGGCGGCTGTTGCCATGAATGATAATATTGTTCAGGCTACAAAACAAAAACCACGTTACAAAGTTTCAGCCGCATGGAGCAAGATTCAAACTATAACAACGCAGGCATATTCTAATACGAATATTTCTGAAACCAAAAAATATTCCAAATCAAGAATAACAGATCCGAGTGGATCACAGCCTTTAAATTCGAGACCCTTAAGCTGGGAACAGGCCTGGAAGGATTGGGAAAAAGAAAAGGAAACCGTTGTGCCGGTAAAAACGGAAACAGTTTCAACAATTGCTGTGCCCGTTAAAAGACCGGTCAATGAATCTGTTAAGGCAGCGCCTGTACTTGAAAAGAAATTTGAACAATCATTAGATACGCTTACAGACAGCTATATAGATAACTTATTGCTGCAAAAGAAAAAAGCGAAAAGATTTTCTTTTGGCAAGTCATCAGAATTTATTTTGCCTTCGCTGGCATTAATAGTAATTTTTAGTATTGGATATTGGTTGTTGCATGATACAAAGGCTTCAGCATTTACAGGTTCTGCTATTCAGCAACAAACTGCAACAAATTCAAATGAACAACCAAAGTCAAACTTAAACACAACTGCGGCAAATGATAATTCGGGCACTTCACAAACATCACAACAGAAACAAATCAATTCAAACATTTCTGATGAAGCGGTTGAGAAACCTGTAGCAAAAGAAAAGTCTAATCAGTTTGCAAGCAATACAAAATTTGTTGCTCCTGTTAAAGCAAATAACGAAGCTCCAAATGATATCACTCAAAAGAATTCAACTGCTGTTGCTGATGTTGATTTAAAAAAGAATGCTGATAAAACCATTAAGCAGTTTGATCCTTCGGTTATAAATAATGTTCCGCGGGATAATTCTTATAATGATGCTTCTGCTACAGATAACGGCGATTTAAATGCTGCAGAAAACAGACCTGTGCGACGCAGAACAAATGGTGCTGATGTTTCCAATACTCAGCCAACAAATCAAGTTGCAAATAATAATCCAATAACAACGAAAGGCATAAAAGCAACTTCTGCTACAGATTATGTAAGTGTTCCTGAATATGTATCGATGAATGATGGAAACGGCAGTTTAAAAATTCAAAATACGAGTGATGATAATCTTGATCTTGTTGTGATTGATGTACAGTATTATGATGCTTCGGGTCGTTACCGTAAAGGAGAAACTATGAACCTGCATAATTTAAAGGCCGGAAAAAGCGTTACTATAAAAATGCCACGCGATATTAATTCATCTTACGCTACATCAAAAGTTTCTTTGGTTAGTTCTGAAGCAGATAATGTGTATGCTGTCGGTGATAATTAATAATAGCTGTAGCCTTAACTTTGTTGTTTAAGTTTGATTCGAATGCCTGTTGAGAAAACCACAAAACATATTCTTCTTTTTGGTGCCGGAAAATCTGCAACTGTTTTAATTGATTATTTAAAAAATCTTTCAGCAAGTGAAGGTTATACAGTAACGATTGCTGATACCAATCTTCAATCTGTTCAGAAAAAAGTGGGCGAATATCAGAATGTTTTTCCCGTTGCGGTTGATGTAACAAATGCTGGTGAAAGACAGATGTATATTCAAACTGCAGATGTTGTTATTTCTTTAATGCCACCACATTTGCATAATTTAATTGCTTTCGATTGTCTTCATTTTAAAAAACATTTACTTACTGCTTCTTATGTTGATGAAGAATTAAAAAAGCTTGCATCAGAAATTAAACAAAGCAATATTTTGTTTTTGTGTGAGATGGGACTCGATCCCGGAATCGATCACATGAGTGCAATGAATTTGATTGATGATATTAGAGCCAAAGGCGGAAAAATTACTTCTTTCAAATCGCATTGCGGCGGACTTGTTGCTCCTGAAAGTGATGATAATCCATGGCATTATAAAATAAGCTGGAACCCACGCAACATTGTTATGGCTGGAAAAGCCGGCGCACATTACAGAGAAGATAATGAAGAAGTAAGGTTATCGTATGAACAATTATTTTCTGCTGAGCATAACGTAAATGTTCCCGGCATGGGTAACTATTCTTATTATGCTAACCGCGATTCGCTGGGTTACCTTTCACTTTATCATTTAGAAGATATTTCAACTTTTATACGCACCACTTTACGTCATCCCGATTTTTGTTTTGGATGGAAAAATATCATCGACCTAAAACTTACTGATGAAGAAAAAGTGTATGATACAAATGGAATGACGATCTCTGATTTTTTTAAGCAGCATTTTGAAAAACATGGTTTCAGCGAATGGCTAACGCAGTTGTTAAGCACGCGGCTCGAGTATGCAAAAAAAATGATGGAACAATTAATGAATCTTATGCAGGCAGAGCAGGAGGCAATTGATGAGGGCGAAGCGCCCGAAGACGATTTTATGATGATTGACGAAAAAGGTGAGCTCACCACTTTAAATGTTGATGATGTAAAAAGTCGTGCTGCAGAAAGTGTAGCTGTTCAAATGCACGAAGCCAATTTAACTTTAAAGCAATTATTTTTTCTTGGTTTAAATGATGATATTGTTATTAATAAAGGTTTGTGCAGTGCTACAGATGTGTTGCAATTTATTTTAGAAACAAAACTTGCTTTGCAGCCGGCTGATAAAGACATGATAATAATGCTGCATGAAATTGAGTACGAACTGAACGAAAAAAAATCAAACGTCCAAAGTTGTCTTGTTGTAAAAGGAGAAGATAGTTTGCATACTGCAATGGCAAAAACAGTTGGCTTGCCTTTAGGCATTGCAGCTAAATTAATTCTCGAAGAAAAAATTACAGAAACAGGTTTGCAAATTCCTGTGCTTCCATCAATTTATAAACTTGTGTTGGAAGAATTAAAACAACACGGCATTGTGTTTAATGAAGAAGAGCATGTGATTGATTGAATTTTTTATACAACTGTTAGCGCGGCATTTTGCTCATATCCATATATAAAACATTCCAGCGGTGACCATCTAAATCAATAAAACCAAAACCATACATCCAGTTATCAATATCGCCTGGCTTTCCAAAAATTTTTCCACCAGCAGCTACAACTTTGTTAGCTAACACATCTACTTCTTCCCTACTTTCAGCATCAATAGAAATTAATATTTCATTTGTTTTTGAAGTATCGGTTATATCGGTTTTGGTAAAACTTTTAAATGCATTTTCATTAAATAACATCACTACATTTTTACCAATTACAAGACTTGCCGAAACAGGTGAGTTGCCGTGTTCGGTATTAAATGAAAAACCCAACTGAGAAAAAAACTGTTTTGATTTCTCCAGGTCTTTCACCGGAAGATTAAGCCATAATTGATTTGTCATAAATGCAGCTTTACTTTAATTTATTAATTAGCTTTTATTCTTCTTTGTTATTTAAGTGGTAAACAGATGAATTATGATGTATGCTTAGGATTGCTTCGGCTTCTGCTTTAAAAATCCAACTAACAAAGACCTCAAATTGCTGTACAGATGTATTTACTCCAAAGGGTAAATAAATGTACTGTTATTTTCTGATGATAACCTGCAATTACCGATATTATTTTTTAATTTTAAACATAAAGAATTTTAGAATTGCCATAAATAAATTCTAAAAAATTTTTTTATACAGTAACAAAGTTTTTTGAAATGCAGCGCCCTATTGAGATTCCAAAAAATGCACATCTATTTTCCACAGCATGTGCATATTCAGACTTTCGTTTTTCAAAGTAGAAAGATATTTTCGTCTTCTGCCTCTAACGAGAACTAACCGAAAAAAAATAATTTAAAAACGCATTAAAATAATTAAGATGATGACAGAAAACCCATCACATGCACTCCGCTTTCAACGCCGTTTCACAAAAGAAGGTGTTAGCCCCTTTGATATGTTTGAATACGACTATCGCACCAGTGTAATTAAAAATCCCACGGGTGAAGTTTTATTTGAAATGAAGGATGTTGAAGTTCCAAAACAATGGAGCCAGATTGCAACGGATATCATCGCGCAAAAATATTTTCGTAAAGCCGGTGTGCCGCAGGCTGATGGCAGTTTGGGACGAGAAACATCTGCAAAGCAGGTTGCACATCGTATGGCAAATTGCTGGAAGGTTTGGGGTGAGCGTTATGGGTATTTCGATTCTGAAAATGATGCACAGATATTTTACGAAGAGTTAGTGTACAGTATTTTAAACCAGGCTTGCGTGCCCAACAGCCCGCAATGGTTTAATACAGGTTTGCATGAAAGTTATGGTATCACGGGCAAGCCGCAAGGACATTATTATGTTGATGCAAGAGACGGGCAGTTAAAAAAATCTACGA
>DASZUY010000412.1:0-19554 GCA_035547495.1 Parafilimonas sp.
ATTAATTGGGTTGAGTTTTCAAGCAACATATCTGTTGCAAAAGCAATAGCAGAAACCGTACTAAACTTTGCTTTTTCAGGAATAAGTAAAACAGGAAATTGCGTATGCTTTGCTGTATATAAAGCAACGCTTCCGAACACAATATTTTCGAAATGGGTTACCCCTTTTGAGCCAAGTACAACAGCAATGGGCTTTTTATTTTCAGCAACTTCTTTTATAGTGCTGTTGGTAGCACCTTCCATAATATTGCAAACAACGGGTATGCGATGCGCTGTTCTTTTTTCAAGCTTTTGTTTCAGCAATTGCAGCTTGTGATTTTGCTGTTCAAACATTTCTTCTTCAAGTTCTGCAACATAAGCAGGAACATCAGTTTCAACACGCACTTGCATTACATGTAGTATTTCAAGCCGGGCATTTATTGCAACGGCCATGTCTGCAGCATAGTTCAGTGCATTTATAGAAGTTCTTGAAAAATCAGTGGCAGCAATAAGTGTTCTCATACTTCATCTTTCATACAAAATTCTTCCTGCAGTGTAATTAAAATGATGATTGAAATTATTTGCGTATATGATTGTTATCAGGCGCAAACACCTGCCTCTATTTCAATTTGCAATATTAGTAAGCGCGAATTGCGATGAGCATCATGCATTGCAATGATCGTAGTCATACCTCACCGGTTGTATAGTTTATAACTTTAGATACAGAGATACTGCCCTGAAACAATAATAAAATTGGCTTATGGCTGAAAAAAATAAAAATACATACGGTGATGTAAAAAATGAGAGCGGAAAGAATACACCTAAACCACAAACTCAAAAATCACGAGCAGAAATTGATTGTAATAATCTTCATGCCAAACAAAAAGAAATAATTCCTGCTGTCTGGGCCTATGTCTTTATTATGCAGTATTTAAGTTGAAACTCGCACAAAGTCTAAATGCTATGGTTAGAGAAATCTTCACATTAAACAAAACTTAATTGATATTTTGCAAGCATATTTTATAACAATGAAAATCTTCAACATCTTTTTCTGTTTTTGCTTTATTGTATTTGCAGCTTTGCAGTACAACGATCCTGATCCTTATGTTTGGATGCCTATTTATTTGTATGCAGCAGTGCTGTGCTGGCTTGCATTTAGAAATAAATTTTATCCAACAGCTTATTTAATTGGCATTGCTGTTTATGCAGTGTATGCAACTTATAAAGTATTTGATACAAATGGTTTGATTGACTGGATCACTAAACACAACGAAGAAAATATTGCAGAAACCATGAAAGCAGAAAAGCCATGGATAGAAGAAACACGCGAATTTTTCGGTCTTGTTATTTTAATATTTGTATTGCTGATAGATTATTTTTACGCAAAATATAAAATAAAAAAAGCCGCATCTGTTTAATGCGGCTTTAATTTTTCAATTCTATTTTTTAGTTGAATGTTAACGATACAATACCACCCGTAACCGTTTCCTTAGGATCTTTTGGTTTTGCTACAATATATATAGTATGATATTGACCATCTGTAACCGGTTGCATATTCAGATGAACCATTCCAAATTGTTGCTTCTTGTTTTGAGGAGAAGTTAAGCTGCCCGTTCCTAATAATTTACCATCCGGCGCATCAGCACGCAATTCTACATCATAACCATATTTTGGCGGGGTTTGCCATCCTGCCATCATAGTAACTGAAGACACACCTGTCAGATCAATGCTATCAATTGCAAACCAGCCTTGCGTCTTTGGCAGTATCATTACATTCTGATCATTATAATTAAATGATGTGAACCCGTTTGTTTTTTCCTTGCCTGTAAACATTACCGTATTGCTGTTTAAAACAGCCGAGCTTCTGCCGGTTAACGCTTTAATGTTATTGCCACCTTTATCCGTATAGCTTGCAGACAATACCAATGTAGCACCAGGTTTTGTATTTGCAGGCGGTGTAATGCTTCCGTTTTGCGGCAACGATTTTTTTATCGCCGATTGATTGGATAATGAAAGTACCCATTGAATAATAGTTTGAATATCGCTTTCAGGTAAGTTAGGATGCGCCGCCATTGCAGTCTCTCCCCAAACACCACTGCCACCTTTAATCACTTTCTGTATAAGATAGCTTGCAGCATTCGGATCTTTTGCATACTTCTGCGACACCTGCATAAATGATGGTCCGATAGATTTTTCGTTTTCTTTATGACAGCTTTTGCAATCAAGCGACATCATTAAAGTTTTTCCACTCATTGGTGACGATTCAAGTTGTGTTGCATTCACTGTTGCTGCTTTATCAAATCCAACAACATAATCAGCAGAAACAAATAAGTTGGCCGGATCAATTGCTGATGTATCGCCTTTATCGGTTACGGTTACAGAATACTTAACTGGTTTGCCCGGCAAATAAAAAGTTTTGTTTGCATTGTTAAGCTGAATATTTACAACAGGTGTTTCATTGCCTGCATATAATTCAACTGCTTCGCTTTTTGCTGAATCACCACTTGGATCTTTTGCTACAACAGAAAGTTTATAATCGCCCGGCGTTGTGTAAGTATAATTAAGTTGTGGTTCTGTTGTTTCCTTTTTTGTTCCATTACCCAAATCCCATTCATAAGTGATCTTATCATTCTCCGGATCTTTTGCATCAACAGTTGCATTAATATTGAATGGCAGCAAGCCCGTTGCTTTATCAACATGTACCGATGTAATTTTTGGCGGGCGATTACCAGATATATAATCGATTCTTGCCAAACCTGCATCCGGGTTTTTTTGAAACCAACCGGTTCCGTATTCAAGCAAATAAATTCTTCCATCAGGTCCCACTTCCATGTCAATACAATTATTTAATTTGATATTTTCAAAGAACGGTTCCATCTTATCGAAGTCACCATTCGGCAACATAGTAACTGCTTTTATCCAGCCGCGCATCCAATCATAAATCAACAATTTTCCATTGTAATAATCCGGCAAACGGGTTTCTTTCGGAAACATATCAGTATAATAAACGGGGCCAGCCATTGCATTGCGGCTGCCTGTACCGAGTTCAGGAAAATCCGGCGACACCGCATAAGGATACCAAATGAATGCAGGATGTGCAGGCGGCAGATCAGTTAAACCCGTATTATATTTTGATGTATTAACAGGATGAGCAGGATCAAATGGAGCACCACTTTTTCCGGTTGAATAATCATAAGCTACATACGGATAATTATTTCCAACAAATAATGGCCATCCAAAGTAACCGGCTTTGCGCGCCTGGTTCACTTCATCATAACCACGCGGACCTCTTGTTGCAAGACTATCATCGTTTGCATCGGGACCAACTTCGCCCCAATACAAATAACTATTTTTTTGATCGACAGAAATACGATAAGGATTTCTATCACCCATTACATAAATCTCAGGTCTTGTTTTGGCTTCGCCTTTTGGAAAAAGATTGCCGTCAGGGATAGAATAACTACCATCATCATTTACACGTATGCGCAAAATTTTTCCGCGCAGATCGTTTGAATTGCCGGCTGATCTTCTTGCATCGTATTGCATGGGACCAGGATTATCATTCAACGGCGCAAAACCATTGCTCACATATTTTACACCGGGCTCATTAAACGGCGTTGAGTTATCTCCTGTTGAAAGATATAATAATCCATCAGGGCCAAATGCAATTGAGCCGCCCGTATGACAACATATTTCGCGCTGCGCATGTACTTCAAGAATTACTTTTTCTGTTGACAAATCAAGCGTATCGTTTGTAAAAGTGAATCTTGATAAACGATTTACAGAACTATCAAACGGGCTGTAATAACAATAGATCCAGTGGTTCTTATCAAAGTGCGGATCTTTTTGTAAGCCCATAAATCCTTCTTCCGCATTTACACCCGGTGTATTTGCATGCCAGTAAACATTCAGCGTACCAACTTGCTTTAATTGCTTTGTGTCATTTTTATATAACATTAATTGCCCGCGGCGTTGTGCAACGAGAATATCAAGATTAGGAAGAACAGCCATTTCCGTTGGCTCAAAAAATTCTCCTGTTACAAGCTGTGTTTTTACGAAACGGTCCTGGTCTGGCGGCATTTGTGTTTTTGCTTTTGAATAATCCAGTTCAAGATTATCGCCGATGGCATATTTAATTCCGCCCAATAAATGTTTTAGATAATCAGGCTCTGTAAAAGATTCTTTTGTATGACCAAACTCTGTATAAAATGCGCGACCGCCATCATACTCATGGTACCACGCCATTGGATGATAGCCCATGCGCTTGCCTCCATGATAACTGCTTTCATCAATCGTTATCAGTACATGCAAATTAGCTGTGTCTAATTTTTTATAACTGTAAAATTCATCGGTGCGTTTCCATTGTTTAGGCAGATCTTTCGTTGCAATAAAACTTTGATCAATTACATTCATCACGCCAGGCTGCACATTTGGAAAGCTGTCGTGAATGCCCGGATGATCATAAAAATATCCACCCACTAATCTTCCATACCAACCCCAATCATAATTTGCATCAGCCGCTGCGTGAATACCTACATAACCGCCGCCGGCTTGAATATATCTTTCCAAACCTGCTCTCTGCCTGTAATTCAGCAGATCACCGGTGGTTGATAGAAAGATAACAGCAGAATAATTTTTTAAAACACTATCCACAAACATATCTGCATTTGTAGTAGTGTCAACGTCAAAATTATTTTCCTGCCCGAGTTTTTGGATGGCAGCAATGCCGTCAGGAATAGATTCGTGATGAAAGCCTTTTGTTAAACTAAACACAAGCACTTTTGGTTTCTCGCTGCGTTTGTTGCTGCACGAAAAATAAAAGATACTGATGAGAACCGGAATGGCTAAAGCAAAAAATTTTTTCATGTGGAGTTATGGTATTTTATAAAAAATTATAACGGTTAAATGTAAATGTAAAATGGCATATTGAGTTGATTTGAAAAAAATTTTTACATGCACATAAATTTTTTTGCGCGTAACATTGCGGCAATAAATACCAATGATGACCGACATGAAAAAAATCGCTCTCTTATTATTTGTTTTATTATATGCTGCACATCTTTTCGCTCAAAACACTGCATCCATTTCAGGAAAGGTAACAGATGAAAGATCGAATGCGTTGAAAGCTGTTACTGTTCATTTATTAAATACTAATGTTTCAGTGCTTACCGATGCAAGCGGAAATTATAACATCAATAATATTCATGAAGGAAGATACATTGTATCTTTTTCATCGGTGGGCTATGCATCGCAAAACAAAACGGTTGACATAAAATCTTCAACCAACAACATTGATATGCAGCTCGCAGATGCAACTGCGCAATTAGATGATGTCGTTGTTACGGCGGAAAAGAAGGAAGAATCCGTACAAAAAATTCCTGCAGCAATTACTGCTTTGTCTGCAAGAGAGGTAAATGAATTTCGTTTATGGAACAGCAAGCAGTTAACTGCCATCGTTCCAAACATGTATTCGAATAATTCAGGTGATGAACGAAACGTAACTTCTATCCGTGGCATTACAACAACATCGTATGAACCTGCCATTGCCACTTATATTGATGGTGTAAATCAATTTTCACTCGACACCTACATTGCTACATTGTTTGATGTGGAAAGAATTGAAGTGCTGCGCGGACCGCAAGGCACTTTGTATGGAAGAAACGCAATGGGTGGCGTAATCAACATCATCACCAAACAACCAACCAATACAACAAATGCCTTTGCTGAAGTAAACATCGGCAATTATAATCAGCAACGTTACTTAGTTGGTTTTCGCACGCCGTTGATAAAAGACAAATTATATTTTGGCGCCGCAGGCGTTTTCAACGGGCGTGATGGTTTTTATACAAATACTTTATACAACAAATCGTATGATAAGCTGAACACTTTTACAGGAAATTATTATTTAAAATATTTGCCTGCTGCCAACTGGCAAATAATGTTGAATGTAAAGCACCAGGAAAATCGCAATGATGGAACTTTTCCTTTGTCAGGAACTGTTGAAGATGCATTTTCATCACCGTATAAAATTCAGCAGAATGCAGTTGCAAAAATGATTGATAATACCTTGAATGCATCTTTATCGATTAATCACGCCGGCGCCGGTTTTAATTTTTCTTCGTTAACAGCATGGCAGAATAATTACCGCTATTATAATGCGCCGCTTGATGGAGATTTTTCGCCGCTCGATGCGATAACCATCATCAATAATTATGGCAATAAATGGAATAATGTAAAAGTGCTGACGCAGGAGTTTCGTTTTACCTCACCTGCAAATACTGCATCGCCTTTTAAGTGGACTGCAGGCATGTATTTTTTTCATCAAACAATTCCCAACAAACAGGCAACGCATTATGGAACAGATGCAGGAATATTTGGTGTGCCCGATACAAATTTTTCAACCATTAATATAAGCACAGGAAAAAATAACGGGCTTGCGGTGTATGGTCAGCTTAGTTATTCAATCACCAAAAAACTTGATGTAATTGGTGGCTTGCGTTATGATTATGAAAACAGGAAATTAAATGTCGAAGGTCAGTATGCAAAAGATGGTGAAGAACCATTTGTAACATTACCAGATACTTCAGGTAAGCTTCATTTTAATGCCGTTTCGCCAAAGCTGGGTTTGAATTATGCGGCTTCAACCAACACAAATTTATATTTAACGTACAGTCGTGGATTTAGAACGGGCGGACTTACGCAGTTATCTTCCGATCCTTCACAGCCGCCTTTATATCCTTATAAACCTGAATACAGCAATAACATTGAAGCAGGAATAAAAAACAGTTTGTTGAATGATAAGTTGCAATTGAATGTTACTGCGTTTTACACGCACGTAACGGATGCGCAGGTACCAACATTAATTTTACCTGATGCGATTACCGTAACAAAAAACACAGGCAAATTAAACAGCAAAGGTGCAGAACTTGAATTGGCGGCAACCCCTGTAAATGGTTTGCAACTGAATTATAATTTTGGTTATACTGATGCGAAATATAAATCATTGAAAATTTCGCAGAATGGTGAAGCTGTTGACTTGAATGGAAAGAAACAAATATTTACGCCTGATGTTACATCATTACTGGCTGCGCAATATGCATACATGTTTAATAAAAAACAACAGTTCAGTTTTGTTGTGCGGGGCGAATGGAGTTATCTCGGCAATACTTATTTTGATCTTGCAAACACTATTAAACAATCTGCATACAGCCTATTTAATACACGCGTTGGTTTTTCAACCAAACATATTGATCTCTTTTTCTGGATGCAGAATATAACCGGCAAAAAATATATTGCTTATGCTTATGATTTTGGTGCTGTGCATTTAGGCGACCCAAAAACTTATGGTGTAACAGTGAGAGTGAATTTGTAAGGCTATTTTTTGTTGACTTGTAAATTACAAATGAGAATGACAATTGATTGCTGCATTTCAATTGTCCATTCTCAACTGTCAATCGTCAACTATTTCGTTTTGCGCAGAAAAATATCACCGCTGATGGTTTCCAGATCTACATCTTCACCGCCGCCATTGTATGCTGCATCAATTGCATTACCGCCGTTTCTTTCTGAAGATTTATCCATCGCAACATCCGTATAAATAGTACCGCTAATGGTACTCATTTTAAGATCGGCTTTACGCGATGCTGCAAAACTCAGATCAATAAACCCGCTAATAGAATGCGCCTTTATTGCTTTTGTATTGCCTTCAATGATAATGTTGCCGTTAATCGTTTCAACAGAAAAATCTGATTGCTCAGGAATATAAACATCCCAATAAATTTCGCTTTTATAATTGCAGCAGCAGTGGCATGAATCATTGTAGCCCACTTTTTTCTTGTCATCAATTTTTGCTTTCACTTCTATTCTGTTTGCGTCGTTGCTAAATTCTGTGAGATAAATATCATTGTCTTTATTATCGTTAACATTCACCGATGCTTTTGCGTATACTTCATTTTTATCCCATGTAATAATGTGGATTGAATCGGCAATTTGCAAATCAAGTTTTATAGATTGATTTGATGTAAAAGCTAAATGCTTTTCAATTATTTTTTGTGCATGTGTAAAACAACTCAGCATGCAAAAAATAAGAAACAAGATTATATTTTTCATCGTTATTAATTGTAGTGAATAGTTTATTTGAGTAATAGCGTTTATGATCTATGCAGGCTTTCCTTTTCTGAAATAAATATTACCGCTAACATTGGTGATCCTTAGATCTGCGCCGCCGCCGTTTAAACTTGTGTTGATGGTGTTACCACCAATGCGCCTCATCTTTTTATCATCCGAAGGAAAATCAAAATCAGAATAAATATTACCGGAGATATTTTCCATTTCCAGGTTTACGCCACTTGTTGGCGGTACCGTTACATCAATTTCACCGCTGATTGATGCAAGAGAAATAGTGCGGTCTTTTGCAAGCGTTGTAAAATTAATATTGATATTTCCGCTGATGGTTGAAAGCACTAACGGACCTGAAACATTATTCACTTTTATACCCTGGCAATTTTTTACTGCAACTTCACCTTTTATATTGTCCACTTTTACGTCGCCTGAATGACCGCAATCATTACTTATCTCTACACTAAAATTATCAGGCACTTTAATTTTATAGTTTGCCGATCTTGTAATGGGCAATAAACATTGCAGCGTTACTTCACTACCATTCTTTTCAACATCTATAGCCATGCCTGTATTATCAGTGCCGCCGGCATAAACAGGCTGCAAACCTTTTGCCCGGTCAGGTGTTTTTTCATCCATGTCTGATGTAATGATTATTTCGCTGCCGCTATAACCTTCAACAGGTAAATCACCTGGAAAATCATTCAAGGTAAGCTTACCTTCTTTTGTATTTTGAACAGGAATTTTATAATCCTTTTGTGCATGAAGTTTACCAATAGAAAAAATTGCAAAGCTCAATAGTAAAATGTAATTAACTCGTTTCATGTTTTTGATTTTTAAAAAATGAATTCTTTTTTGTTTTGTATAAAAAATAATTTAGTTATTAAAATATTATTGTAGGTCATATCAAACACACGCATTAAAACAGTAAGAAAAATGGTCAGACCTTCAGCAACATTTATATATTTAATAACTCACAAAAAACGTCAGACCGGTATTCACTCTTATAAAAGCCTGAGCCCTTTTTGCGCGATCTGTTTTACAGGAGGTAATGTATTTGTGTCCTGCAAAATTTTGCGTATCGGTTGTTTTGCCTTTGATTCTTTTTTCTCTGTAAGAATATTAATCAATGCTATTTGCATTAATGGTTCTGTTTGTTTGCTGAGCGATGCAACAAGCGCATTACTTACGCCCGGGTCATCAGAAAATTTTGCAACAGCATATAATGCAGCCAGGCGCACGTTTACATTTTTATCTTCGTTAATTGTGGTAATAAGTGCATTCACTATCTTATCATCCGGTTGATTTATTTCATCTATATAACTTACCGCTTTAATGCGTTCACTTGCCGATTCGTCATTAAGCCCGTTAAACATTAATGTCTCCTTCATATCCTTTACTTCATTTTTCAACTCCGCCATTTCTGTATTTCCAGCTTTATTATTGTTGAACATGCTGCCGATAAAAACGCCGGACGCAATTAATATTATGCTTGCAGCAATTTTCCAAAGCAGCGTTGGCATTTTTATAACGCGTGTTGATTTCTGTTTTTCCATTTCCACAATGCGCGCATTGTCGTCTATATTCATTTCAGTTTGCAGCATGTTCTCAAACTTTTCCTGTAACCCCGCTCCGGGCTTCTCTGCTTTATCGCTTTGAATGGCTGCAAAAAGTTCACGGTACTCTTCCAGCACCTGCCTGCAATGCGGGCATTGCTGCAAGTGCTGTTCCAGCGGTACTTTATCACTCGGATGCAGTTGTGCGTCCAAATAATCTATCAACAACGATTCTGCTTCATAGCATTCCATGTTCCACTTTTTATTATTTGAAATAAAGTTTTCTCAATTCTTTTAATGCACGGTGTGCCTGTACTTTCACAGCGCTTAAAGTCATGCCTTTCATCTTTGCTATGTCGGCATACTTTAAACCTTCATAGCGACTTAATACAATCAGTTCACGATCTACGGCTCCCAATCCAGATAATGCATTTTTCAGTCTTTCAAAATCATGTTCTTTAAACCCTTCATGCTTTTCAGCCACATCTTCGGGGTAATCATCAACACTTCTGATTACTGCTGCAACACGTAATTTTTCTTTGCAATGATCTGCATACAGGTTTCTTGCCATCTGGTACATCCACGATTTAAAACTGCCGGTACCTGCGTTGAAACTATGGCGATAGCGTAAGATGCGATAGAACAATGTTTGAACAAGGTCTTCACTTGCGGCCGCATCCATAGTGAGTTTCAGAAAAAAATTATATACCGGCATATTATAACGATTGAACAATTGCCTGAGCTCCGGCAACTGCCCGTCTCTAACCTGGTACATTATTTTCTCATCCGTTAGTTCAGCCACGCATTAAAATTTGTATTCGCTTTATATGGTTACTTCGGAAAGGTAAAATGGTTACAAGTTTTCAAATATTTTTTTTGAAAAGCGGCAGGAAGGGTTGTTGCGAGTATGGTGGAATTGGCAATTGATAAATGAGTTGTAAAAAATAAGGTAGGATGATAAGCAACCGAAATGCTTAGTTGAATATTCCGGTTGCCTTTTTCGAATATGTATTTTCAAAACTCAACAAACGCACCAACATCAGTCAACGCTTTCACCATATACGGTGCGGTTTCTTTTCTCGCCCAATCGCGTTGCAGTTCACAAACGAATTGCGCAATGCTCATCAGTTTTGCACCGGCTTGTTCCATTCTTTTCAAAGCCATTTTATGTGCGTTATAAGATGTGCCGCCAACAGCATCGGTGATAACATATACTTCGTAGCCTTCATTCAACGCATCTAATGCAGGAAATGCAAGACACACTTCTGTCCACAATGCATTAACCACCAATTTTTTTCTGCCCGTTTTTTTCACAGCCTCATTAAAATCTTTGTCTTCCCACGCATTCACATTCGTTCTGTCAATTGCATTTATATTTTTCAACGCATTTTGCAACGGCGGAATAGTTGGCTTGTTAATTCCTGTTTCAACATTCACCGATGAAAGCACAACCGGCAAACCGTAGTTGGTTGCAATTTCAGCGACGTTGGTAATGTTTGCAACTAAAATATGCCGCGGCATAGAGTTGATGGATGCAACCTGTATCGGCTGATAATCTATGAACAACACAGCCGCATTTTTTGGCGTAAGTAAGTGATCAGTTTGCTGGTCACGAATTGGATAGCTACTCATTGTTTTAATTTTAATTGTGAAAAAAATTTTGATGATAATTATTTAGCGAGAAGAAATGCAAGCAAATCATGTTGCACCTGTTCGGTATTTTCCTGCACTAACCAATGTCCTGAACTTTTGATGATGGATGGAGTTACATTGTTGGCAACGAGCCTGCAATGATTCGTAAAATAAGATGCGGCAGAAAATTCTCCGCTCATGGCGAGCAAAGGCATCTTTAATTTATGTTGCATGAATTGTTTGTTGTCGATTGCATCCTGCAGAAATGCAGCAAACCAATGAAACGCACCGTAAGTAGATTTTGGTGTTGAATAAGCACGTACAAACTCGTTCACTTCATCTTGCGTAAATGCATTTTCTTTATGACCAACAACCGTCCAGAAATTCGTAAGAAATTCTTTCTCTTTTCCTGCAACAATATCTGCAGATGCAGACCAGCCAAAGAATCCAAACCACCATGCATGTGCATGTACTTCAGCCCATGCAGGTTCAACACCGGGAATGACAGCATCAAGCAATGCAACCTTTTTCACTTCATCACCAAACTGTGCAGCATAAGCATAAGCAACCATCAATCCAATATCATGACCAACAACATAAGCGCTGCTATAACCAAGTTGCTGCATCAGTGCATGAAGGTCTTGCGCTAATTGTCTTTTTGTATAACCACTATCCGGTTTATCGCTTTCACCAATGCCGGGCAAATCTGCCGCAATCACAGTAAAGTGTTTTGATAATTCAGGCAACAAACGATTCCACATATACCAATTCTGACCAAAGCCATGAATCAACAATAATGGTTCTCCTGAACCACCAATTACATAATGAATGTTGATGCCATTTACATTTGATATTGCGCTTTTAAAATTGGATGGCGGTTGCGCCGGTTTTATTTCACCAGTTGAAACTTTTGAAGTGTCTGCTTTTGTGTTGCTTGATGTTTGCACATTGTTACACGAAAAGAAAATTAAAAACATTGTTGCTTTTGCAAGTAGCCAAACCATCTTCTTTATAAAGGCATATTTCACCTTCTCCGTTTTTGTATACATAAAAACAGTTTAATACTTATTGATATGTTGATTGATTATTGAGGTTGCAATTGTGTTGTTATCGCAATCCTGTTCCAAACATTAATGGCAGCAATTTCCATTATGATGTGTGCTAAATATTTTTCGTCAAAAAAATTAATTGCATTCAAATAAATTTCATCAGGCACATGATGTTTAATCAGCGTTACCGCTTCCGTTAATGCCAGCAATGCTTTTTCTTCTTCCGAAAAGAGGCTCACTTCCTTCCAGGCATTCAGTAAATAAATCCTTTGTTCTGTTTCGCCTGCTTCTCTTGCTTCTTTCGTGTGCATATTGATGCAAAAAGCGCAACCATTAATTTGTGATGCTCTTATCTTAATTAAATTTTTGTGCGAAGTTTTTAAACCTGAAGCAGCTAAATATTTTTCAAGCGAATACAATGCTTTGTATGCTTCGGCATCTGTTTGTTGTATGTTGATTCTTTTTTGCATTGATAATTATTTTAAACAAAGTTCATCGTTCATCAGGCGCATGTCAATATCAAAACAATCACTTATGATGTAGCAATCATAGTTTATGACACCGCGATAGCAACGGTTAACTTATCTTTTTTGAAATCTGTAAAATTGCTGCCGGTGATTGTTTTAAAAAATTTGCTGAAGTGCGCACAATCGATAAAACCCAAATCATAAGCAATTTGCTTCATGCTGTTTTCTGAAGATAAAGCCATACGTTTTGCTTCAAGCGCTATGCGCTGGCGTATGTGATGCCCGGCAGAATTACCTGTTATTTTTTTAGTGATTTCATTAAGATAGTTGGGCGTTACAAAAAGCATTTCTGCATAATCGGCAACCATTTTTTTATCGCGAAAATTTTTTTCTACTGATTGCAGGAACTGTTGAACAAGCTCATTGTTTCTTGTTTGCGGAACGAGTTGAAAACTTTCATTGAACTGTCTTGAAAGATAAATGAGAAATATTTTCAGGTAACGCCTTAAGATTTCTGTTTTAAAAATGAAACTGTTCATGTATTCTTTTATTAAACGACTAACAATTTCATTTAATTCAATTGTCAAATCATTATGAACAGCAATTCCTTTTGCAGATAAAAGCATTTGTAACAAAATTGCCTGGCAGCCTAAATCAAATTCAAGCTCATCAATCTTTAAAAAATTTTCAGTAAAAGAAATAATATAACCTTCTGCATCATTGCTTAAGTTAATCACCGATTGTTGTGCAATATGCAGGCAAAAAACATAGCCAGGTTTTAAAGACATATCAACATGATGATTGCTGAAACTGGCGTTACCTTTTTTTAGCCAGATAATTTTATACGCATTATTACTGCAGTTGATTTTTGTTACATCGTATAAATCTTCTTCCATGCACGGTTCTATCATTTCAATTTCAAAAGGCAGTGATGTTTTGCTTGTTGATGTTTGCAAAAAGGCTTTCATGTGTTTTAGTTTTAAATGATAAATGCACATGATGATTTGCCGATTACATGCCAGTAATTTTATGCTGAGTGATTAGATGAATTAATTTGAAACAACCGTCTGAAAAAAAGCCAGTTAGAATTTTTATTGTCCGGGTAAGATGTAAGTGATGGATAAACTCACCTCCGAATATTTCGGAGTTTATAATAAAATAGTACGGAGTTTTCGGAGATACAATTATTGAAAATCTTCTTTCTTTATGCCGAGTTTAAGCAATCTCGATTCCAGCGTTGTAGGTTTTTCATTTAATATTTCAGCAGCACCATCTTTGCCGCGAACACGTCCATGTGTTTTTTTTAATACAGAAGATATATGGTCTATTTCAGTTTGGCGTTGCAATCTTTTTATGTCATCAATTGTTTTTATAGGTGGATGATCGCTGGTATTTTGATTGTTGATGAATGTTAGTTGTTGTCTTAATGATAAAGGCGACTTTCCATCATTTAGTATTACTGATTGTTCCATAATATTTTCCAGTTCACGAATATTTCCGGGGAAATCATACGCCATTAATTGTTGTAACATCGCTTCACTTATTTCATTAAAAGCTTTATTGAATTTCTCGGCATAATGTTTCGCAAAATGATTTGCTAATTCATCAATGTCTTCTTTGCGTTCACGCAATGGCGGCAATGTTATCGGAAAGACATTCAAACGATAATACAAATCAAGCCTGAATTTTCCGTTTGCTATTTCTGCCTGCAAATTGCGATTGGTTGCAGCAATCACACGAACATCTATTCTTATTGTTTCTTTCCCGCCAACACGTTCAATTTCTTTTTCCTGCAACACACGCAATAATTTCACCTGCATTTCAACAGGCATTTCGCCAATCTCATCTAAAAAAATTGTTCCTGTATTAGCCTGTTCAAATTTACCGATGCGTTTATCAATTGCATTTGTAAACGCACCTTTTTCATGACCAAATAATTCGCTTTCAATTAATGTTGGCGGCAATGCAGAACAATTGATTTTTATAAAAGGTTTATTCTTTCTCGATGATAATGCATGAATACAACTTGCAATTTTTTCTTTGCCCGTTCCGCTTTCGCCAAGAATTAAAACAGATGTATCAACAGGCGCAACCTGCGTTACAAGGTCGAGCACATTTAACAAAGCAGAACTGTTGCCAACAATATTTTTAAACTGATGTTGCGCTGTTTGAATGGAAGAAAAAATTTTTAGCGATGCATTTTTGTTTTCAGAAATCGACAAACTTTTAATCACGCTAACCAATGGCATCATTACATGAAAAAGCAAATTCATTTGCTCGTTTGTAAAACCATTGCTTTGCTTTCTGAAAAAAACAATGGAAGCGATATTGTCTTCGCCAATAATTAAAGGAAATATTAGTTCTGATGAAAACTGAAATTGTTTTGCGAGCAGTTGCCGCATTTCATTTTTTGAAAGTGATTTTTCAAAATCAGCATCATTTAAAATCAAAGCTGAATGGTCAACAGGAGAATTTACCATCACTGCATTAATTGCATTTTCATCCAAACCTGTTATGATGCTTAATTCTTTTGTGCCGATGAACTGGTATTCATCATAACCAACCCGTAAAAAACTTGCGCCATTATAAGTTGACGAATTGTTTGGCTTAAACTTCAGCGCAATCATATCAAACGAAATAAATTGCTGTAAAACCTTTGCGGTTGATGACAATTTTTGTTCTAAATCGTCTGCAGATTTTTCAACCGCATTTAATTGTTTTTGCAGTGATAGTTCTTTTTGCCATTTCGCATCCATGCTGTTTTCGTGGCGGTAAAAAGCAATGTCAATCATCACCAGCAAATATTTTTCACGAAAAGGTTTAACCAAAAATCCGTATGGCTCTGTTGCTTTTGCTTCTTCTAAAATTTTTTGATTGGAGTTAGCAGAAAGATAAACGAACGCAATGTTTAACGCCTTCAGTTCTTTCGCCAGTTCAATTCCATTCAGTGTTCCTTTCAAATGAATATCGAGCAAAACAAGCGAAGGATTTTTTTTGCTGATGATATCTCTTGCCGTTTCAACTTTATCTGCAATACCACACACCGTATAGCCCGCCTGTTGCAGCGTTAATTGCAAATCGTCTGCAACAATAAATTCGTCTTCAACAATCAATATTGATTTATTCATACATGCGTTGCGGTTTCTTCTGCCTGTTGATTATCGGTATATTTCAAATTTGTATCAGCCATAAATTTTAGTTGTACACAAACACCATTATTTCCGTTTATTATTAGCACACCATTCAGTTGCTTCGCGAGCCCGTTAACTAAACGCATGCCCATTGAACTGCTTTTACTAAAATCAATTTCACCCGGCAAACCAACACCATTATCTTTTATTTCAAGCAGGATATTTTTTTCATCGTCGCAAATCATTTTTATATGTATGCTTCCTGCTTCCCTGTTGTTGAAAGCATACTTAATTGAATTGGTGATAAGTTCATTTAATATCAAACCCAAAGGTATAGCCTGCGAAAGGTCAAGTTCAATTGCATCTACTTCTGTTTGAAAATTTATTTCTTTTCCGCTATCGAAACTTGCTTTTAAATAATCAGCAAGTTCTGTGATATACGTTTGCATATTTACCGAAGTAGTATTTTCCGATTGATACAGTTTCTGATGAATTAACGACATTGCCTGCATGCGATGACGGCTTTCACTGATTGCCTGTATCGCTTCTTCATTATTCAAATATTTTGATTGCGTGCTCAACAAGCTGATTACAATCTGCAAATTGTTTTTAACTCGGTGATGAATTTCTTTTACCAGCCATTCTTTCTGTTCAAGCAAATCATCTTTATCTTTTATCAAACCATCTTTTTCCTGCACCAGGTTTTCAAGCATCTTATTTTTATTATGAATTTCCTGTTGCTGCGCTTCGAGTTGTTTATTCGTTTGCTGTTTCAACCTGTAGCGGCTGTATCCAATTCCAAACAATATCAGCAGTATTGCCACAATTGCATAGGTATAATTTCTCGCCTGATGCGAACGTTGCAATTCTTTATCCTGCACCTTTTGGTTGGCTTGCAAAACCTGTAATTGTTTTTGCCGTTGCGCTACATCATACTCAACCTGTAATTGCTGAATTTGCTTGTTTTTAGCGATGTTAAAAACAGAATCATTTAACGCTTTGGCAATTGCAAATTCTTTTATTGCATTAGCATAATCTTTCTGCGCAGAATCCACTTTAAACAATGCAAAGTGAACATCCCTTAGCTGAAGAAGCGACGGCTCAAATATATCCTTCACAAGCGCTTTCTTTAAATATGGTTGCGCAACTGCATACCTTTGTCTTTCAAGATAAAATTTGCCTATAATGAAATTTGCGTCGGCACTGTTTAAGATTGAACCATGCTGCCCTGAAAAAATTTCTTTGCTGCGTTGTGCGCGTGCAAGCGAATCAACAGCCATCATCTGCAGGTAATATTTTTCTGCTTTATCAAACTGCTTTAAAGCGTAAAAGCAATCGCCGAAAGCTGCAGCCAGCATCTCTTTATCAGAATATCGCGGTGGTTTATTATGTGCACTAAAATCATTTAAAAAACCAAGCGCTTCACCAGGTTTATTTTCTGATATCAATGCTCCTGATATTTTTCTCGCAACAGCAAAAAGATATTCTGCCCGCTGCGTTACTAAATTATCTAAAGACTTTTTAAACCATTGAAGACTTTTTTCTGTTTCGCCCAATTCTCTGTAAGCTTCTGCAAGATTAAAATAGATTACGCCAGCGCTGCCCCTGAAATTGCTGCTGTCTAAATATCTTATCGCCTGCATTGAATAATAAACGCTGGAATTATAGTTTCCCTGGCTCATACTTAGTTCCACGAGATAGTTATACGTATCCGAAAGATCTGTTTGTTTAAGCTGCTTTTTTACCTCTATTTTTTGCAGGTATAATTTCTCAGCAGAATCCAGTTGACCATGAAGCTGGTACACAAAACCCAAATTTCCGGCAACGCTTTCCAACTCTTGTATGTTACCGGTTTCCTGTAACAGCCGGCGTGCATTTTGATATGCGTTTATTTCATCTGCATAAGAACTGTCGCTGTCCGGCATATAAATTCCTAATTCCTCCCACCAGAATGCTTCATTATTTAAGTCACCGCTTTCCTGGAATTCGTGAATTACTTTCAAAAAACAATCTATGCCTTTTCGTAATTCTCCCCTTGTAAAATAGTATTTACCTAAGAGACCAAAACTTTTATGCTTCCAGTATTGCGATTTAATTGCGTTACTTAATTGCATCGCTTTTATGATGTAAGGATAAGCGCTGTCGAGATTTTCTTTCAATTGACCAGGTTGAAAAGTGTAATGTTCACCTATATCAATAAACAAATGCACTTTGTTATCCGCGTCAATATTTTTCATGATCGTTAACGCAGCCGGCACATTCTTCTTTCTTATATACGCCTTTGCCAACAGGTAATCTGCATCTTCCGCTCCTTGTTGAAAATGCAATGCCGAACTCAATTGCTTTATTTGTTTTGTAAGCAAAACAATTGTATCAAGCATTACAAAGTTGTCATTCACATCAAGTGCATACAGTGTGTCAATTGATAAAAGAATTTTGATGCGCGACGTATCATACCTGCTTTGTTTATATTGAACGAGTAACTGTTCTAAACCGCGATGCTGCACCTGGCTGAAAATGCCTGATGTAAACAATGAAATTATGATTACGAATGTCACTCGCATTGATTCATTTTAAATGAGCTGGTTATCTGGTGCTTTCCTGCAGTTACAATATATACACTTGCATTTAAACTAATGTAATATACGATACTGCTTACAGCAAAAACGGTAATTGATACAATGATTTTCCTGCTGCTTCTTTTCGATAAAATTCCTGGTTGCTTATTGTAATAAAACTTAAGATGCCCTTTAACTGTTTCTTCCAGTGCAATTATTGTTGACTTTAATGATAAGCTATGAATAGCTGGATTGAATAAAGACAAAAAACATAACACATACAATTATAACCGTAATGTGCGCATTGACATTACTTACTGCAACACGCAGTTTTGCAATTACAATCTTCTCAAATTTAAAAACATAAAAAATCAAATTATGAACACAGAAAAAGCAACTACTGTGGCAGTTAATGAAAAAGAATTTCGCAACGGTGTAATGCCTAGTGCACAACTTTCAAAAGCGGCTTGCGAAATAGCCATCAAAAAAACCAGCCAGAAAAATGTAAAGCAATTTGCTGAATGGGAGCTTATGGAAGCGACAACAGTTATTGATGTGTTGAAGGATTTGGGCACTGATGCTCCGCCGATAAGCAAAGACACACAGGATTTTCTTTCAAAGCTGAACGGTCTTGATGAAAAGGAATTTAATAAACAGTACATGGCAGCAGAACTTTCCAATCATGAATTCCTGCGGGATTTTGCGCAAAATTATATTGATGGCGTTGATAAAAAGTTGTCGGCAAATGAAGGGGAAATATTCCATGTTGCAAACCTGGCACTATTTGCATTTACAGAACACGTTGGCTTATGCAAAGAGATAATCAGCGAGATCTGAAATTCCTCAATTGGAAAAAAGCGAAAAGCTGTTTCATTCGAAACAGCTTTTTCATTATTAAAATTAATGTTTGAAGGAAATGTAAGAGACGATAAAAAATCGCATCAATATTCTAAAACCATTTCATCAACATAACACCACAACCAGCGTTCACCTGGCTCAGACGAAACGATAACCGGGTGACCGGTTGCATGAAAATGTTTTGTTGCATGTTTATGTGGTGAGTCA
>DASZUY010000413.1:0-3800 GCA_035547495.1 Parafilimonas sp.
AATGGCCGTTTGTATTCCTTTTGGAGTTGGCATTAAATACAGCATTAATGAAAATATAAATGTATTCGCTGAAGTTGGTTATCGCTTTACAACTACAGATTATCTCGATGATGTAAGCACAACATATGCCGGTCCTTCAGCATTTATTTTAACGCATCCTGATGGCACGCAGGAAGTAGAATATCCTGCTTATTACCTGCAGGATCGCAGCTATGAAACAGGAGATCCTATCGGCATAAAAGGCAGGCAAAGAGGTAACAGTTCTCAAAAAGATGCATACGCTATTTTTCATGTAGGCATCTCATTCAACCTTAGTTCATACAGATGTCCTACAGCCGGACCGTCAATGCAACCTTCTTCTAAATTTTAATATTATTAACAACGTTCTTTTTAACAGCAGTTCGCTTTCTTAAATTATTAACTTTGTGTTTTAGCTGCCGTTTATGGAAGAAGTTCTCAAAAGCAAAATAGATTTAGCCCGTGTGCCAAACCATATTGCAATAATTATGGATGGAAATGGACGATGGGCAAAAGAAAAAGGTCATGATCGTTTGTATGGCCATTATCATGGTGTTGAAAGCGTGCGCAACATTCTTGAAGGTTGCGCTGATTTAAATATCCGTTATCTAACTCTCTACGCATTTAGCACAGAGAACTGGGAAAGACCAAAAGACGAAGTGGATGGCCTGATGGAACTTTTGGTTGATACAATTAGAAAAGAAGTTGAAACATTAAATAAGAATAATATCAAACTGCATGTAATAGGCGATATGAATACATTGCCTGTTTATGCAAAAAAAGAATTGGAAGAAGCACTTGTTGAAACACGCAATAACAATAAATTCAATCTTATTCTTGCTCTTAGTTACAGCAGCCGGTGGGAGCTTGTAAATGCAGTAAAAAATATTGCGACTGATGTAAAGAACGGTAAGCTGCAGCCTGAAAATATTAGTCACGAAACTTTGAAAAGTTATCTTACTACCAGCGAATTTCCTGATCCTGAATTAATGATTCGTACCAGCGGAGAATACAGAATAAGTAATTTCCTGCTCTATCAACTTGCTTATGCAGAATTATATTTCACCTCAACACGTTGGCCGGATTTCAGAAAAGAACATTTGTATGAAGCCATTATAGATTTTCAAAATCGCCGGCGCCGTTTTGGCAAAACGGATGAACAATTACACCACCAGGTTCCGGAGGCAATTGAGCACTAATTCATGCGTTTTGATTTAACAAACACTTTTAATTATTCAAGTTAATTTGCCCCGCTTATCAGGAATATGCCGCTGATATTTTCAATATAAAATAATAATAACCATTACCGCGAATGCAATCTCTTTACAGAATTAGTTTCTTTTTCATTGGTTGCTTGATTTGTGTTCAGTTTGTTAGTGCCCAAACTCAGCCGCAGGCGCAGCCTGTACTTCCTGATACAGTTATAAATCCTTTAGTGCAGCGCGATACAACTGGATTGGTGCAATTAGATACCGTTCCGGTAACTTCTTTAAATCCTGAACTACTTAATATTTACAATCAAACAGCTCCAAAAAAATATAAGATTGCTGATATAAAAGTTACAGGCAATAATTATTTCGATCAGAACCTGCTTCTTTCTATTGCAGGCTTAAATGTGGGTGATGAAGTAACTATTCCCGGCGGCGATAATTTTTCTAAAGCGATTAATAAATTATGGAGTCAAAATTATTTTAGTGATGTTGCTATTTATTTAACTGCTGTAAAAGATAACAACATATCAGTAGAAGTGCATGTAACAGAAAGACCGAGATTATCAAACTTTGCTTTTAAAGGAGTTAAAAAATCTGAACTGGATGATCTGAAGCCGAAAACAGGGCTCGTTGTAAATCGCGTTATCACAGAAAATTTAATAAGAACAGCTACAGATGCTATTAAAAAGTTTTTTTCTGATAAAGGTTTTCGCAATGTAAGCGTAGTGCCGGTTGAACAGTTAGATACATCATTAGCAAATTCTGCTACACTAACTTTTAATGTTGATAAAGGTCAAAAAGTAAAAATCAGTGAGATTGATTTTATTAATAATACGGTAAGCGAAACCAAGCTTAAAGCGCAAATGAAGGGCACAAAAGAAAAGAGTCATCTTACGCTTTTCCCTTCAAAGGATCGCACTATTTATAGCGATACAACCAAATATAATTTTCATGATTACATGAAAGATTGGGGATTTCTATCCTATTCAAAAACACGTGATGTTTTAGAACCATACATTAAGATCAAACCTTTTTCTTCAGCCAAGTTCAATCAAAAAAAATATGAAGAAGATAAAGAAAGTGTGATTGATTATTATAACTCGCTTGGATATCGCGATGCTACTATTGGAGACGATACTACCTATGTTGTAAAAGGAACAGACAACATGCACATCGAAATTCCGGTTAATGAAGGACACAAATATTATTTCGGCAACATCACATGGAGCGGTAATACAAAATATCCGGATTCATTGCTTACCGTATTATTGGGCATTAAAAAAGGTGACACTTATAACAGCGACATCTTAAATAAAAAATTAGGAATAACTGTTTCGCCCGAAGGTGGCGATATAAGTGGATTGTACATGGATGATGGATATTTATATTTCCATGTTGATCCTACTGAAACCGCAGTTTATAACGATACGATTGACTACGATATAAAAATTTATGAAGGTGCGCAGGCAACTTTTAAGAATATAAAAATTTCCGGCAACGATAGAACAAAAGAATATGTTATTCGCCGTGAATTGAGAACTCTTCCCGGTGAAAAATTTAATCGTTCTGATGTAATACGTTCACAACGCGAAATTGCAAACCTCGGCTTCTTCAACCAGGAAAAAATTGTTCCTGATATTGTTCCCGACCAGGATAACGGCACCGTAGATCTTACATGGCAAGTTGAAGAAAAATCAGGCGATCAGCTTGAGTTAAGCGCTGGTTTTGGTGGTGGCATTGGTGTTACAGGAACACTTGGTGTTACCTTCAATAATTTTTCTGCAAATAATTTTTTTAGAAAAGGCGGATGGAAAGATGGCTTGCCAGTTGGTGATGGACAGAAGTTAAGCTTGCGTGTTCAAAGTAATGGTCGCGCTTACCGTTCTTATAATGCATCTTTCACTGAGCCGTGGCTTGGCGGTAAAAAACGCAATGCATTTTCTGTAAGTATTTACGATACAAAATTTGCAAACGCATACGATCCTACAACCGGTACTTATACGAAGCAGGCAGCAGATACATCTTTCTTTAGAACAACAGGTGCATCTGTTGGCATCTCTAAGCAACTAACCTGGCCGGATGATTATTTCTCTGCAGGTGTATCGCTTGAGTATGCGCGTTATCAACTTAAAAATTATTACATAGATCCAACAAATCTTCCCGGCTTCAACAATGGTTATTCAAATAATATAAGTTTGAAGTTTACGCTGCAGCGTTATTCGGAAGATCAGCAGATATTTCCAAGATCTGGTTCTAACTTTTTGTTGACGTTGCAACTAACACCACCTTTTTCTTTAATTGATAAGAATATTGTTCACTGGTCAAACCCTTACGAGCTTGTTGAATATCATAAATGGCGTTTTACAGGCGAATGGTATGTGCCTTTAGGAAAGCCAAGTGGTCCTGATAACAATAAGCAGTTTGTGTTGAAGATGGCAGCGAAATATGGTTTCATTGGGCGATATAATGATCAGTTAAACATCTCACCGTTCGAACGTTTCCAGGTGGGCGATGCAGGTTTAAGTAACACGTATGCATTGCTCGGTTACGATATTATTTCTCAACGCGGTT
>DASZUY010000414.1:0-1503 GCA_035547495.1 Parafilimonas sp.
CAAGGCAGCAGATAAAATCGTGCAAAGTCTAACCAGATCGTATCGATCACCGATTGGAGCGAACAAGGGCTTTATTCTCCTGCATAGCACTGGCTCCAAACCTGTGAACAGCGAAGTTGATGTCCCATTGATCTATGCAGATTATTATTATCTCGAAGCTTTATTGCGGATGAAAAAATTAAATGAAGGGGAAAAATTATTTTAGCACGCAGATGTGCAAATCCTGGTTAAGCTCATGTTCATACCAGCGACAACAAATAACCGCCAACACTTCCAAACACAATAAGCAAAGCTGTATTCATTCTTTTTACAAGGAAAACTGCCAATAAACACAGTAAAAGAATAATATCAGATTGCCATTCCTGTGCAATGCCGGTAAACATATGTATAGCAACTGCGGCTATCAACGCAACTGAAGCACCATTGACAATATCAAGGAAATTACGCAGCAATTGATGCCGGTTGATAAAGTTCAAAAAGCGGTGAAGAAAAAATGCAATAAAAAAAGAGGGAAGAAAAATTCCGATCGTTGCAAGCAAAGCTCCGGTTGTTCCATTGATAAGATAACCAGCAAAAGTTGCGCTTGATAAAATTGGTCCCGGGGTAATTTGTCCGACTGCAATGGCGTCGGTTAATTGATGTTTCGTCAGCCAGTGATTGCGTTGAACCAGTGCATCATCGAGGTAAGCAAATAAAACATATCCGCTTCCGTAGAGGATGGCGCCGATCTTCAAAAAAATAAAAAACAGCTTGCTGTTGAAATTATTGATAAAAAGAAGCGGCGCAGGAAACCAGCTATATAACTGTTTTCTGTTCAGGTACAAGGTTCCAATGATGCCTGCCGCAAATAAAAGCACTACTTCATTCATTCCAAACAGAGAACCAATAAGTACCAGCAATGAAATAATGATGATGTGAACATTTTTAAAAGCAGGCTTTGATAACCTGAAAACTGCCGCAATAATTATGGCAATAACAGCAGGTCTGATACCGGCGAGAAAGGGTTGCACAGAAGGCAGATATCCATATTTCGAATACAAAAACGCCCAGATCAGACAAATTAAAGTTGCCGGCAGAATATAGGCTATGCCTCCAACGATCAAACCTGCCTTTCCTCCGCGGTGATGAGAACAATGCATGATGATCTCTACAGAATTGGGGCCGGGTATAATATTGGCGGCACCCACAACATCTACATATTGTTCATGCGATATCCATCTTCGCTGGCTCACAATTTCCGATTCTATCAGGCCAATCATGCCTGCAATTCCACCGAAACCGAAACATCCAAGCTTAAAACATACGGCCCCGATTTCATAAAGATTTTTCTGATTTGTCTTCATTTCAATTGCAGAGCAAAGAAAACCCATTTCGCTTTCAACTGCGCACTTTTATTGTCAATTGAGCTAAATGCAGCAATCGATTTGCCTAGCACCTTTTTTTGCTCACTTCAAAAAATATTCTTGATTTGGGCTTAAATTCAGGTGGTGATTTTACTGGCAA
>DASZUY010000415.1:0-16545 GCA_035547495.1 Parafilimonas sp.
ATTTCATCAACCAACTCATTGCTTACTTCAGAAAAATTGTTCACGAAGTTTAACGGGTTTTGAATTTCGTGCGCAATACCTGCTGTAAGCTCACCAAGCGAAGCCATTTTTTCTTGCTGTATCAATTGCGTTTGTGTGGTCTTTAACTCATGATAAGCTTTTTCGATTTCTTTTGCCTGTGCGAGTTCTTTTGCACGGTTTCGTTCTCTTTCGCGTTGAAGTGAAAGCTCAATATTTTTGTTGGCTATTTCCGCATTTTTCACATCAAGCACTTTCGACATGCGCTCTACTTCATTATTCGCATTTACATATTGATTAATCACGATCAAACCCAGCCATGATAAATACAGCGGCGTGGCAACAGGGGCAGAATAAGGCAGGTAAAGATTAAGCACATCAATTAAAATATCAGTAACACCAAAAATTGTAAACAGAAGGAAAGCGAACATTATACTTTTTGCATAAGGCACTTTTTGCCGGATAGCGGTTATGATCCAAAACATAGTAAGACCGGCAAGAAAAAAAGTTCCGAGCAAGGCGGTCTTTCGGAAGCTCTCGAGCATTTGCGGTGTCCATACAATACAAATTCCTGCGATTGTAATAAGAAAAAGCGCCTGCACAATTCTTAATTGCTTTTTGTATTTGTGCCGGTCGAGAAATTCATAAATAAAAACAGGGTTGGCATATCCGAAAGAAAACAATGCGATCCAAAGTATTTTTTGAAACAGCAATGAATCAAAAAAAGAAACATTGGAAAGAAACGGAAGCGACCATATAAAATGATAAATGCCCCAAACAGAAAAAGAAAAAATGGCGATAGAAAAATAAAGGAACTGTTTATCTTTTTTGCGTTTGAGGTATATCAGCAAAAAAATAATGGCGGCAAGAAAACTTACAACGGAAGATATTTTGTAAGTATCAACATAATAAAAAGTCCGCAGGTCTGAAAAATTTTCGAGATATTTTCTGTTCCCGATAACAGGGTTATCGAAAATGCCGCCTCTGCCCGGTTCAAAATATATTTCAACAAGCAACTCGTTTTCATTCTTCAGAATTTCTTTGGGCACAGCATAGATGCGGTTAATGTTCCAGGGGTTTGTTGTATGCGGAGGAAAGTTTCCTGTTGCTCCAAGAAAACTTCCATTTAAATAAGTTCGATCTGCTTTCACTATTCTGCCAAGCATTAGTGAAACAGGCATTGACTGAAGTTTTTGATCAAGATGAAAAATATTTCTAAGAACGATAATACCACCTTTAGGATCAACGGCGGTAAGATTAGACAAGCTGGTTAAAGGTTTGAATGTAAGTGCGGCAGAAGTAATATTCTTGTAATTGCTATCCGGTATAGCATACTCCCAGCCTGTAACAAGAGGCATTGTTTTATTCTGTGATTCTTTACAACCAGCGAGCAGGAGTAGTACGAGAACCCAGCAATTCTTACTAATTTGCTGTATCGCATTTTTCATAAATCAAAAAATAGAAACCTGTTTTAATGCGTGAACAAAACCTCTTCAATTACTTTTCAATTGAATTTCTGAGACATCTACAGCAGTGCATATGGTTTCAATATTTACCAGATCATTTTTCCCATAAAGGCCGTTTGAAATTACATTAAAAGCAGCTGGCAAAATATTGTATTGTATTTTATTTCGCTTAGTTACCACCACGCCTTTTGCTTCATTAAAAGGTGCCTGTGCCGCTTGCATAAATTCTACATAAGCATCTGCAGCGGAAATAACACCGCCCTTCATGATCTCATCCCATTGCATGATAACATTCATCAAACTAAAAACGGCAAGCATTGGTGCGTTTGGTTGCTGATTAGCGGTAGTTTGTGCAACAACAGAATCAATCTGCAAGTCTTTTGCAACCAATGCATCTACTGTTGCTGTATTTTGTTGAGCGGAAACATTATTTGTTGCGGTTGCAGTTCCGCCAAAAATTGTTATCAGCATTTGGTATGTTGACCAGAACCATTGACTTTCTGACCAGTTTTTAGCAGGAGTTATTGCTGCATTTACTCTTGCATCTGAATAAACCAGCAATTGAAAAATTTTAAGTGTATACTCAAGATATTCTGTTTCAGAAATGCCCATTCTTTGCACTACAGGTGTCATAAATCCCCAGAGCACTGCAACAGTTGATAGTGGTCCTGCATCATAAGGGTCAGCATAAATTTGAATAAATTCGTTTATGATATCGGCAGTTTCCTGGGCAGCACATACTACAGCTTTAGGTGGCATTACCGGCATGGGTCCATTATAAATTGTTCCTTTCCTGCGATGTTTGTCATATTCATTGTATTGCTCTATAGTAAATGGAATAATATCGGATGGTTGAAGCCCTTCCTGTTTCCACAGCGGTATAAAATCAGTTTCCATTCCCGGATAATAATAAAAGTCGAAACCGGTTGCGTTCGTGTAACGATTCAGAAATTGTTTCCAAAGATTTGCACCTTCTGTTTCGCCATAAACTTCCTGAAAAGCTTTTGCGTTATGGGGTAAATTAAGCGCTATATTTAAAACGGTGAGTTTATTTGCCGCACAATAAAAATACCAGCTCGTATCAGTCATCAGGTAATCTTCCTGCATCAGCCAATCGCGGTAATACATTAGCGCCGCATTAATAAATTCAGGTCTGAAGATTGAGTCCTGGTAATTGCCAGGAAATTCAAGACCATGACTTACGAGCAAATCCACTAACTGGCAATTACGGTTCAAAACATTTTGATCCACTCCATTTAAGCTTACAATATGCACATTGCAAGGATATCCGTAATTGGTATTGATAACGCCACCCCATGCACAACCGAAGCGATGATTATGATAAGCAACAGGAGAGTTACTGGTAACGCCGTTGCCGAGATAAGCACCCATGTGTGTGAACCCAAGTACACTTTTATCTGTAGTTGAAAGTTGTGCAATTGTACCATGATTTAATTCAGGGTGCATATAGGAAATTAAAGCATAGATATCATCGTTGGCGCCGAGACCTGCTTTCGTGCGGATATAATCATCAATTACCTGTCCGCAGCTAACCATGTTTGCGTTGCTGTCTGGCACAGATGAATTATCGCTAACCGGCAGAAAAAACATCCCTACTTCTGTTGGATTTCCATTTGCATCTTTTGCAATTACATACTGGTAATCTTTTACATTAAATTGAACACTCTCACTAATCTGAATGGTAGTACTACCAAACAGCTCGCGGGAAACTCCATAATTTTTTAACGCTTCGTCTGTAATTGTGTAAGGACTATTATAAGTTGACGCGTCACGAAAATGATAAACAGCGTTTCTGTATTCAGGGGGAACGGTATTCATAAAAAAAATTTTTCTCTGTAAGCTATTCACACCCAATATAGATGTTTTTTTATAATAAAATAAAATTATGCATTATATAAATTAAGCAATGATTTGAGAATGCCTTAGAGAAATGAAATACCAACGACTGTGAGGAATACACATTTCGGTGTTAGTGAATATTGCGCTTCTTATTGCGACAACATTTTATTTTCTTAATTTTTTTATGAACTAACTATTCAACATTTTATGTAGATAGTTATAGCTGTTCGTTACGTTTTGTATTGGTTGCGGCGCTCCATCTTGTTCAACAAAATAATATTTCATTCCAGATAATTGCGCATTATCAAAAATGCGTTTGAAGTCAATAACACCGCTGCCAACTTCTGCAGGTTCCATTTTTTCTTTATCGAGATCTTTTACATGCCATAACGGATAACGGCCCGGATGCAGTTTAAACAATTCAACAGGATCTTGTTTTGCCTTGGTTGCCCATGCAAGATCAAGTTCCATCTTCACTAAATCTTTGTCCGTATTATTCAAAATATAATCGAAAGGACGATGACCTTCTACTTCATCAAATTCTGTAACATGGTTATGATATGCGAATTGAACACCGTTCTTTTTACATGCTTCACCGCTTTTGCTGAAAACTTCCACAGCAGTTTTTATTTCATCTAAAGTGCTTACAGGAATGCTTGAACAAACCAAATAACTCAAGCCACCTTCTGCAGCATCGTCTGCAAGTTGTTGATAATTGTCGGTTAAATTCAAAGGCTTTGGCTGGTCCTTCATTTTTTCCATGTACGCTTTTATTCTTGCTGAATCTTCTGCAGTCTTTGCCATCTTCATTATCTGCGCCATTGTAAACGGTGCGCCGCCAACATGCGCAGAACGCCAGTGTAAACCGGCATCGCTAACCATCGCAGCAAATTCTTTTGGTTTATAACCGTAGAAATTTCCTTTGCCTGAACCGGCACTTTCTACTTCTTTATAACCAATGGCAGCTAATTTTTGCAGCGTGCCTTTTGTATCCGTAGTCATTAGATCACCTAGTGTATATAATTGAAGACCCGCAGCAGGCATTGCTTTCTTTCCAAAAAAATTGTTAGCATTACCAAGCCTTGGCAACAATAAACCTGTTAATGCAATTGTGCCGGATTGTTGTAAAAATTTTCTTCTTGTAGCCATCGTTATTTTTTTTGAAGTTTAAAGATATTGAACGTAAGATAAAAATTACTGACGATTTCCAGCAATCCTTATTTATTACCATTCAGCATAACAACATTAGCATGCTGTTCTTCATTGCCTAATTTTCATTTTTCAGATTAAAAAAAAATTATGGCGCAATATTTTATTAAGCTGCCCAATAACAGGCAGGGAAATGTGAAGACAGGGATCAGGAAAAAAGACAAAAAAAGTTTCATGGATCTTTTCTCTTCAAAAAAGATGAATAACGAAGAAAAAATTGCCTACATAGTTGAAGTAATTCCCGCGCATGATATAAGCGAATACCGTTTGCTAAAAACAAAAGATGGAAAATGGTTGAATGATGGCGATGATAAATGGTTGCGTCATGCCGAGCCTGCTTTCAATTCAGCAATAAAAGCAGCAATTGATGAGCATGAAAAGCTGAATGGTATGCCTTCATAAAAGGCAAGCTTGTAAAATTCACTTGTAAATTGCTCTTGCGTTAAAACGAATTTCACTTCACTTATTTCTTTATTATTGTTATCGCTGTTGTTATACAGTATTTTTTGTTGTAGATTTTGAAAATCAACAAGTGATTACTGTATAATTTTCTTGATCATTTCAATAATTTCCTACTTTCAAACCAAATTACTGTTTATGAAATCCAGGATACTTGTATGCTTAATCGCATTATTTTTTTCTATCAGCATATGCGCCCAGCAAAAAGGTTATTACCGTACAGCAGCCATCAATGGCAACCTTGTAATTTTTACAGCAGAAGGTGATTTGTGGAAGTATGATATGAGCAACGGCTTTACTACACGCTTAACAACAGATAAAGGTTTAGAAATTAATCCGTGCATTTCGCCGGATGGAAAATGGGTTGTATTCACTGGTCAATATGAAGGCGCATCTGAATTATATTTAATGAATATAAATGGCAGCGTTCCGAAACGCATCACCTATGATTATTCCGGTAATTTAATACAGGCGTACAGTTGGACAAAAGATGGAAAAATTTTGTATCGCACATCGGCATATAGCTCTATTCCTTCGGCACAAATGGTAAAGCTTGATCCGGAAACATTAACGAAAGAAAGAATTCCGTTATGGCAAGCTTCTTATGGTTGTTATGATGACAACAACATTTTATTTTTTACACGATTTGAAAACCAGGGCAGTAAAACAAAAAGATACAAAGGCGGTTTTATAGAACAGGTTTGGAAGTTTGATGGTTCGCATGAAGCAACGAATCTTACTGCGGATTTTGATGGAACCAGCACAGACCCGATGTTGTACAATGATCGCGTTTATTTTTTATCTGATCGTGATGGAACGATGAACATCTGGAGCATGGATAAAGACGGAAAAGATGTGAAACAACTAACATTTTCAAAAGGCTGGGATATTCAGTCACCATCCATCAACGGATCAAAAATTGTTTATCAGAAAGGCGCGGATATTTGGATGTATGACATTGCATCAAACAGCGAAAAATTATTGGATATTAATCTTGTTTCAGATTTTGATCAGCGCAAACCAAAATGGATAAAGAGTCCTGTTGATGAAATTTCGCAGGCAGATATTTCGCCCAATGGGAATTATGCTGCAATCATAAGTCGCGGAAGAGTTTTTGTATCACCTGCAAAAAGTGATCGCTGGCAGGAAGTGACACATAAAAGTGGTGTTCGTTTTAAAGAAGCGCATTTCATCAACGATAAAACACTCGCTGCTTTATCTGATGCAAGTGGTGAATATGAGATTTGGAAAATGAATGCTGATGGAAGTGACAGCGCAACGCAAATAACAAAACATTCAAAAACAATTATCAGCTTTTTTAAAGTTTCTCCGGATGCAAAATATGTTGCTTACAATGATAAGAATGATGTGTTGCGCATTGCAGATGTTGCAACGGGAGAAGTTAAGTTTCATTTCGACAGTGCTTATTCTGGCATCAATGAATTAGTCTGGTCGCCGGACAGCAGGTATCTAACTTTCTCCCAAAGCATTGCAAATCTTAATTCGCAGATATGCGTAGTTGATACACATGATATGAAAATGTTGCCTGTAACAACAGAACGGTTGAACAGTTATAATCCTTCATGGAGTGCAGACAGTAATTGGTTGTTCTTTGTTTCTGAAAGACAGCTTGTATCGCAAACGCAATCACCTTGGGGTTCACGCCAGCCCGAACCTTATTATACTAACGTTAGCAACATTTACGCAATTCCGTTAGACAGCGGCGCAAAATTTCCTTTCCTGCAAACAGATTCATGGCTTACTGATTCAACATTTAATCCTTCAATCAATGATAAATCAGGCAAAAAAAATAAAAATACAAGACCAAAAAATCTTGACTGGTCATACATAAAATCTATGTTATACCAGGTGCCGGTCAAAAGCGGAAACATAGTGAATGCAACAGCAATGGATGGTTATTTATATTGGATGGATTTGCCTTCTGATCAGAATGATAATAGTGGTGCAAAACTGTATGCGTTGAAAATTGCAGAGAGCAAAAAATATGAACCAACGTTGGTTGCATCAGGTGTTTCCGGGTTCAATCCATCAGCCAACAGGAAAAAATTGCTTGTATTTTTTCAAAACAAAACAATGGCAATTGCAGATGCGGACGGGGCAAAGATTGATGCAGATAAAACGAAACTGCAGTTAGATAGCTGGAGCTTTGTAATTGATCCGCAGCAGGACTGGAATGAAATGTTTGAAGATGCATGGCGCATGATGCGCGATTATTTTTATGATCGTGATTTGCATAAAGTGAATTGGCAGGCTGTGCATGATCAATATCAGCCACTCGTTTCAAGATTAACTGACAGATATGAATTGGATGATCTGCTTGCACAAATGGTGGGTGAGTTATCTGCTTTGCACACATTTGTTTTTGGCGGCGATCAGCGCAGAGCTGATGATAATATTCAAACAGGATTTTTAGGCGCAGCGTTTACAAAAACTTCAAAAGGTTTGCGCATCGATCATATTTATAAAAGCGATCCGGATTACCCTGATTTTTCTTCACCATTAAACAAACCTGAATTACAAATTAAAGAAGGTGATGTTATCACTTCAATCAATAATGTTCCGGTAAAAGATGAAAGCGATATGGATATGTTGCTTGCAAACAAAGTGCAACAACCAATAAAATTAACGTTGCTTGATAAATCGAATAAAGCATATGAGCAGGTTGTAAAACCAATTGCAGCAAGAGATGCATTCACATTGCGATATGAAGAATGGGAATTGATGAATCGCGAAAAAGTTGACAGTATGAGCAACAATGATATTGGTTACGTGCATTTGAAAGCAATGACAGGAAGTGATATGGATGACTTTGTAAAACAATTTTATCCTGTGTTCAATCGCAAAGGTTTGATACTGGATGTGCGTGAAAATTTTGGTGGCAACATTGATAGCTGGGTGCTTGAAAAATTATTGCGTCGCGCATGGATGTACTGGCAAGGCAGAAGCGGTGGACCGATATGGAATATGCCATATGCATTTCGCGGTCATATGGTTATTTTATGCGACCAGGAAACTTCTTCAGATGGCGAAGCAATTACCGAAGGTTTTAGAAGATTGGGTTTTGGAAAGGTGATTGGGATGCGTACCTGGGGCGGAGAAATCTGGCTGAGTGCAGACAATCGTTTAGTTGATAACGGTATTGCAAGTGCTGCTGAAACCGGTGTATATGGACCGGAGGGAAAATGGTTGATTGAAGGTCATGGAGTAGATCCAGATATTACAGTTGATAATTTACCTTTTGAAACTTTCAATGGAAAAGATGCACAACTTGAATATGCAGTTGATTATCTAAAGAAACAAATCAAAGATGATCCTGTTGTTGTGCCACCGGCGCCACCGCATCCTGATAAATCGTTTAAGTATGGTGAACAGAAATAAGTAATTAACAGAAACTTTTTTAAAATATCTGTAGCTTATATACATCGGCAGAAATTTTGTAATATATGTGTTGATTTTAAAAAACAAAATTTTCGGTTATGAAAAAACACATTATGCCGATTGTACAATCAGCATTTCTTCTGCTGGCGCTATCATTCGCAACTATAGCAAATTGTCAAACAGATAAAGATAAAAAGTTGATTAGTGATTGCACAGAAGGCAAGCAGGATTTCATTCATACAGATTCATTAATGAGTAATCTTTTCAGCAATGCTTACGGATATGTTATTTTCCCCAATATAGGTAAAGGCGGAATGGGTGTTGGTGGTGCTACAGGAAATGGCATTGTGTATGAAAAAGGAAAAATGATCGGCAGAGCTAAGATGACACAAGTAAGTATAGGTTTTCAATTTGGCGGACAGGCATACAGGGAAGTAATATTTTTTGAAGACCAGGCAACACTCGATCGCTTTAAAGAAAACAAGATCGAATTTTCTGCGCAGGCTTCTGCGGTTGCCGCTACAAAAGGTGCATCAACAAATGTAAAATATACCAATGGCGTTATGATTTTTACGCAGCAAAAAGGTGGTTTAATGTATGAAGCTTCTATTGGCGGACAGAAATTTAATTTTACGGCGTTCTGATTTATTTAATTAAATAATGATGCAAAACTGAATGCGGTTTTGCATCATTTTATTTTGAATAATCTTCGAGCATCTGTTTTTCTTTTTGTGTAAGACTTTTCATTCCTTTCTTGTGAATCTTTTCAAGAATTCTATCTATTTCTTTTTGCTTATTTACCTGTTCAATATTGTATTTATGATCTACTGTAATAGCATTTGAATGCTTATTGAAAAAAAAGTTATCTATAAGAAGTATATGTGGTCTTGTTATAATCATATAAATAAAAAATACAGAAGGCAGCATAATAATTAAAATTGCCCATGTATTATTTATTAATGCTGATGGCTGCATAATAATGGCAATTAGTAATCCAACCAATGCACCACCTAAATGCGCATCATGACCAATATTATATTTTCTCGAACGAATGCCATAAATAGAATACAAAACATACACAAGTCCAAAAAGCCACGCAGGTATGCCAATCGGTATAAACAATAACCCGATGCGCATATTTGGGAATAAGGCAATGGAAGCAAATATTACTCCGTTCACACCTGCTGATGCACCAACCGAATCATAATCGCCCTGATGCCGGTGAACCAGTAGCGAAAGCAAATCGCCGGCAATAAGACTTAAGAAATAAATGATAAGAAATCTGAGCGGTCCCAAATACAATTCAAGCGAGCCACTGAAAAAATACAAAGCCAGCATATTGAAAATAAGATGCATCCAGTTCACATGCAGAAAGCCCGATGTAATAAGCCGCTTATAATCTTTATACAACAACACAGCATCTACATTAAACTTGTATTTATTGTAGAACAAACTATTCCTGAATCCTTGATAAGAAACAATAAAGTTTGCAACAATTAGTATTAAAGAAATAAAACCCATTTTTCAATTAATGAAACTAATAGCTATGTTTTTCAAAGCAAGTTATGTAAAGCATAACCTCTAAAATAAATTTCCGCGTCTTAAAGAAAAGAAAAAATATGAATGGTTTAGTTGTAATTCATACCCACACAAAGCATATTTAATCCATGGTGCAATTTTTTCTGTTTGATTTTTTGTTATGAAAAAAGGTATTCATGATTTTTATGACCTTGCTTACAAATGGTTAATCACTCATGGTCCCGGCATTATTACAGCAATCTTTGTTTTCTTTATCGGTGAATGGATCATACGTTTATTAAGAAAATGGTTGCGCAGGTTTTTTCTTGAACCAAGGTTTGAACAAGTACGTCCTTTTCTCGACGGTTTAGTCTCTGTAATATTACAGGTATTGCTGATTTTATTGCTAATGCAAATTGTAGGCATAAGGCTAACGTTATTTGCAGCAGTAATTGCATCGTTTGGTGTAGCAGCAGGTCTTGCTTTATCAGGTACATTGCAAAATTTTGCAAGCGGCGTATTAATACTTTTACTGCGGCCGTATAAAATCGGTGATAATATTGTTACGCAAGCACAAGAGGGAACAGTTTCATCGATACAATTATTTTACACCGTTATAACTTCTTACGACAACAAAACGATTATTGTGCCCAACAGCAAACTTTCAAATGAAGTTATACTTAATCTCAGCCGCAAGGGCACAAGAAGAATAGACATTGAATTAAAATTTAATTATGGTATTGATGCAAACCAGGTAAAAAAAATAATTGACGATGTAATTACTTCATCGGAAAATTTATTGGCTGATCCCGCACACCGTATTATTGTTTCTGCACTTGAATCTGATGGTTATCGGTTGCTAATTAATGTGTGGACTAAAGCACATGGTTTTAATGATACAAAATATGCTCTTCAGGAAAAAATGATGCAGGCATTAAAACAAGCAGGGGTAAAATTACCAGGTATGTAATACCATAAATCAGCAATGTTTTAATTTTAATTAAAACAAATCTTGCTACTATGAATACAATTAAAAAAGAAGACATTAAACAGGAAGTGTTTGACCTGTATGATGATTACGCACATAACCGCATTAACCGGCGCGACTTTGTACAAAACTTATCCGTGTATGCAGTAGGTGGAGTAACAGTTTCATCGCTCATGAGCTTTTTAATGCCCGATTATAAAAACACTTTGCAGGTTAAAGTTGATGATCCGCGTATAAAATCTGAATACATAAATTATAATTCACCAAAGGGTGGCGGTAATATCAAAGCATTATACTGTATTCCTGCTGATGCAAAAGAAAAATTAGGCGGCGTTGTAGTAGTGCATGAAAATCGCGGGCTTAATCCATATATTGAAGACGTGGCGAGAAGAGTTGCTCTCGCAGGTTTTATTGCTATTGCGCCGGATGCATTAACTCCGCTCGGCGGTTATCCCGGAGATGATGACAAAGGCCGTGAAATGCAGGCAACACTTGATAAAAATGCAATGCTCGAAGATTTTATTTCAGCATACGATTATTTAAAAAAGAGTAAAGATTGTAATAGCAAAATTGGTGTTGTAGGTTTTTGTTTTGGCGGATGGATTGCGAATATGATGGCGGTTCGCATTGCTGATTTATCTGCCTCTGTACCGTTTTATGGAATGCAACCTGCAGCGGAAGATGTTCCAAAAATACATGCGCCGCTATTGTTGCATTATGCTGCGCTTGATACACGTGTAGATGAAGGATGGCCGCCTTATGAAGCTGCGTTAAAAGCAAATCATAAAGAGTACACTGCTTACATTTATCCAAACGTAAATCACGGCTTTCATAATGATACTACACCGCGTTATGATAAAGCCGCCGCAGAACTTGCGTGGCAACGCACCATCGATTTTTTTAAAAAGAAATTGCAATAAAAATTTTAATGTTCAACAGGCAAATTTCCTTTCCAGCCTGATAAATGATACACATAAAAATTTTCAGCAGGTTTTTTATTGCGTAAAATTTGTATGGTCGTAACACTATCAGCATAGCCGTAATAATTTTTGTAAGCATGCCTTACATTATAAAAACCTGTTGAAGGAATAATACAAAATGCCTGTTGCAAATTCGCAGAATCTTTTCTGCGTGCATTCCTCCATGCATATTCATGGATGTCCATTACATTGCCTAAGCCAATCATTTGAATGTTTGCAGGTCTGCAGAAATAATATTCAATATGCGCGCCCCACCATGCATTACAAATTACGGGTGTGTTATGCGGAATAATATTTTTTTCCTGGTAGTTTAAATAAATACTATCAAATTTTTTGCCCGCTTTTTTCCATCCATATAAATCAAGACTGTAATCATTCAAGCCAAGATATCTTCCGGAATGCACGGTATAATTTCCGGGATAAAAATTAATGAATAATGTTCCAAACACTAACACAAATAAATGTATTGCTAAGCTCAGCTATACCAATAACCATGAATTTTTTTTCTTTCTGTAATCAAGATAAATAGCTGCAACCGGTAGCAGCGAAACGTAAGCAGGCCCGCTCCAGTGTTGCAACGTAGGTTTGTGCAATGAAATAAAAAGAAGAATTAAAGCAAGAGAAATTCCTGCAAAATTAAAAATAATTAAAGCCGGTGTTTGTTTTATCAACTGTTTGCGTAAGCTGAACAATCCCATTACAATAAATAAAAAATTAAGCGGATTATTTTTAAATACCTGGGCACAGAGTTCATTAAAAAAATCTTTCCAGTTCAGCGAAGCATTGATTACTTCAATTCTAGGTCCGTTAAACTTGAAAGTCATAAAATCGTAATGAATGTTCCATAACAAAATGGGCAGGCAAATAATAACACTTATAACGAGTGCCGTGTACAGTTTTGAATTAATCAGCCAACTTCTTTTATAAAATAAAATATAACCGGCTAATCCAACCCAAAGAAAAACGCCGTGCACCTTACTCATAATGCAAAGCCCGCTTGTTATACCAAACAACAACCAGTGTGTCCATTCATTTTCGTTTTGTGTGATGCGCACAATGCAATACATGCTCCATGTAAAAAACAACATTTGCGGTGCATCAGGAAAAGCAAATATGCCGGCTACAACACCTGTATAGTAAAACGCATTGTAAAGACATGCAGCAAAAAAGCCGGCTCGTTCGTTACTAAGTGCAGATACACATTTAAACATAAACCAGCTTGCAATGCAAACACTTATCACACTGCCAAATCTTACAAAGCCCGGATAGTTTTGTAAATGCAGATTTAGTGTTGAGGCGCGAATCCATAACGCTATCATCGGCGGATGATCAAAATAATTTGATTTTATGTGCTGACTATATAACCAATAATAAGATTCATCATTACCTAACTGAACAATAAATGCAAGTATTAATCTTATAAAACCAAACGCAAAAATTAGCACCAGTGCTTTCTTTTTATAAGACCAAATGGAGGTTTGCATTTATTTGTAATTGCTGAAATGCAAAGTTATATTCAGCCGTAAACTGATAAAAGCTTTCTATTTTGTTACCACTTTCTTAATGCCTTCGCACATTTGTTTTACATGTTGATATGACTCTACGGAATTTTTTTCCTTATCCAATTTTATCTTTAAGTATCCCGGATATTTTTTTATGTAAAAATTTGTGTGATCGTCAAGTGCAAGTTGACCATCAATGCGCGTGTTGACAAAAGACATGTTGCTTGCATGGCCGATTTTATAATTCATGTATTCTTCCACATCTCTTGTTTTAGCAGGATCGTAATGTGCATCCATAGAATAATAATGTTCTGATTCGCTTACATGAATACTTATATTATGGTTATGCATTTGGTTGCAGGACACAGTAAAGCACAGTAAAAAAAGATTGCACAGAACGGCAAATGAAATTCTTTTCATAATTAAATTTTTTATTTGTTCTGGCTAAGATGTGGGGATGGATTGTCAAAGATAATTATACCGGCATTTTGGCCATAAATTTTCTTTCACCGATTTGCTGGCGCCACATGGCATAATATAATCCTTTATCTGTAAGCAATTCATCATGTGTGCCTGTTTCAACAATTCTTCCTTTTTCCAACACATAAATTTGATCCGCATGCATGATGGTGCTTAAGCGATGCGCAATTAAAACAGTTATTTGGTCACGCATTTCTGATATCTCTTTTATGGTTGATGTAATTTCTTCTTCTGTTATTGAATCCAGCGATGAGGTTGCTTCATCAAAAATTAATAAGTGCGGTTTGCGCAACAATGCACGGGCAATAGCAATGCGTTGTTTTTCGCCGCCACTTAATTTTAATCCGCCTTCACCAATTACTGTATCAATACCTTTATCTGCACGCATTAATAAGTTGGTACAACTTGATTTATTTAATGCAAATTGTAAATCTTCTTCTGTTGCAGCAGGGTTTACAAACATCAGGTTTTCCCTTATCGTTCCCGCGAAAAGCTGAGTGTCTTGCGTTACAAAACCAATCTGGCTGCGCAGTTCATCAAAATCTATGTTTGCTCCGTCAATTCCATCGTAAAATATTTTTCCTTCCTGCGGACGATATAACCCAACAAGCAACTTTACTAACGTGCTTTTTCCACTTCCGCTCGGACCAACAAATGCAATAGTTCCTCCTTTTTTTATATCGAATGAAATATTGGACAATGCTTTGAATTGGGCGGTGCGGTGCTTAAAAGAAACATCTTCAAATTCAAGTTCATTAATAATACCAATGTGTTTTGGATGAATTGGTTTTAGCTCGGCATCTTTCTGCATCAAAACATGAAAATTATTAAGTGATGCTTCAGCTTCACGATAAGAAATAATAATATTCCCTATTTCCTGCATTGGCTGAAAAATAAAGAAGCCATAAAACATTAATGATAAATATTGCCCCGGTGTAATTGCATCTTTAAAAATAAGCCAGAGCAATGTAAATGTTATCATCTGCTGCAGAAAATTAACCATTGTGCCCTGAATAAAACTTAGCGTACGGAGACTTTTTACTTTTCGTAATTCAAGACCTAATATTTTATAAGTATTATTGTTTAACCTTTTTACTTCCTGGCTTGTAAGCCCAAGGCTTTTTACAATTTCAATGTTGCGTAAACTTTCTGTGGTACTGCCGGCAAGCGCATTTGTTTCTGCTACAATAGTTTTTTGTATTCGTTTTATTTTTTTACTTAAAAGACTTGTTACAATTGAAATGAGTATAATACCAACGGTATAAACAGGCATAATAACCCAGTGAATACTGAAAGAGTAAATGGATACAAATACAATACTCACTATAATCATGAAAAAAATATTTATAAAATTGGTGATGAACTTTTGCGTGTCTTCGCGAACTTTTGTAAGTATGGATAATGTTTCGCCGCTGCGCTGATCTTCAAATTCCTGGAAAGGTAAAAGCATCGAGTGTTGTAACCCATCTGTAAAAATTTTTGCTCCGAATTTTTGTATAATAACATTCACTACATAATCCTGAAATGCCTTTGCAATGCGACTTATCATTGCGGTGCCAATAAGCAGTAATAAAAAATATAATAAGCCATGATATAAAATATTACCGGCATTTCCACCAAACAAATATTCATGCTCTGTTCTCGAGAATTTGTGCGCCTTATCAAAATAATGCGGCCGGTTTGCAAGCAAATCAAGCATTCGCCCGCTTATATATGGTGCAAACAGAGAAAATATCTGGTTTATGGCGGCAAGAAAAAGAGATAACATCACCAGCCATCTGTATGGTTTTAAATATTGTAGTAAAATTTTCATAAATGCAAATTAGTTGTTTCTGCCATGTGGTTTTACCGTAGGCAAATTAGTAACAAAAGAGTATTAACATACTTATATAAAATTTGCAAAATACACGTGTTTCTAATGCTTTAGATTTGCTGCAAAAATTTACAATGAGGTTTTTAAGGCTGATACTAATTGCATCGCTCATATTTGTTTATTCTGCCTGTAAAAAAAATTCTTCTGTTGATCTTACTCCAAGCTTTTATTTTTTGAATGGCGATACCTCATCTTTTTCAAATACACTTATTCTGTTTACCTCATCTGATACTATAACTTATAATGCAATTGTTTCATCTACCTATCTTTTACCAAGAAATGTTAATGTAACACTCGGTGTTGTTAGCGATTCTCTTGCCTCTTATAATGCTTCTCATGGAACAGATTACCAACTAATGCCTGCTAATGCTTACAGTTTCCAAACCCAATATAACGCCAGCGATTCATCTGTTTTTGATACTGTACACGTAAGTATTTATAAACATGCATTGGATGCGAGTAAGAGTTATATGCTACCGATTGGCATTACAGATGCGGGTGGTATCGCAATTGACGCGGGCACGTCTACCATTTATTTGCACACAACAAGCAGTGTATTATCGGGAATTTACAATTCTACTGGTATAAAAACTCTTTACACTGCAGACAGCGTAACGTCAGTTGACACTTTTGAAATTACGAAAAGTTTAATACCCGTTACCGCAACTGAATCCGATATCGATTATGCAGATTTAGGCAGCAATGGATGGAAATATAAATTGTATTTCTATCTTTCGAATGGCACGCCCGTATTTGAGGTGAACCCAAATGATGTAATTGCTACTTCTGTACA
>DASZUY010000416.1:0-19345 GCA_035547495.1 Parafilimonas sp.
TTATAACTGCTTACAGTTTTAGTTGATTTTGCACTGTTGTAAAACCAATAGCCGCCAAAAAACGCAATCGCAATAAATAAAAAAATAACCGGCCAAATGCGGCGTTTTTTTTCTGCAATGCCTTTTTTTATTTTTTCCCAAACAGGCTCAGAAGGAGAGAAGTGCAAACCCTCCATCAGCTCTTTAACCTGTTTTTCTAATTCATTTTCCGGCATAACGATTAATTTTTTTTTGTTCTGATCTTTTTTCAATCCATGTTATCATAAGTGATCTTGCTCTTGCATATTGTGATCTTGAAGTGCCTTCATGAATGCCTAACATTTCACCAATTTCTACATGTGTGTAACCTTCCACCGCATGCAGGTTGAAAATGGTTTGGCAACCGGTTGGCAACTGTCGTATCAGGTCTGCTAATTCTTTTGCCTGTAAAATAATTTGCGGATTTTCTGTTGATACAGGATGGAGTTTTATTTCATCATACGATAAATCTGAACTGTATCTTTTGTTTTGCTTTAAATAATTTAATGAAGTGTTTACAACAATCCGGCGAATCCATGCATTTAATTCTCCTTCTTCCCTGTAACGGTACAGGTTTGCAAATACTTTTATAAACGCCTGTTGCAAAACATCCTCGGCATCTGTAACCGATTTGGTATAACGGTAACAAACACCAAGCATTGCAGGCGCAAAATGCTCATATAAATTTTTTTGCGCGCTGCTTGAACCTTTCAGGCAATTTCTTACAAGTTCTCTATAATCCATCCGGATATCTTAGTGACAATAATTAATCATTAAGCGTTGCAATGATATTAAATTGACCTCATCCAAACCCCTGTCTGCCGACACGCAGGCTTCTCCAAGGGAGAAGGGCAAAAAACACGTTGAATAAATATAACAGGATTAAAATTTCAAGCTCTGAGAAGTCCTCTCCTTTGGAGAGGATTTAGGTGAGGTTAAAAAAAAGTCCCGCTTTTATAGCGGGACTTTGTAAAGAGAAAATTTTGGTTTACCATTTATCCACTTCGTCAGAGGTGGTTTCTGAACCTGCAATATCATCCATCGATTCTACTATTGTACCATCGAGCGCAGGTGCAGTTTCTGAATATTCATGATTATAAGAATCAAAATCAAAATCAGGCATTAATTCAGTTTTTACATAATCCACAGCTTCAGTTAATGCTTTTGCAAACTTGTTGAAATCTTCTTTATACAAAAATAATTTATGCCTGTCGTAACCATCATCGTTAAAGCGTTTGCGGCTTTCTGTAATTGTTAAATAATAGTCATTGCCGCGTGTTGCTCTCACATCAAAAAAATAAGTTCTTCTCTTTCCTGCCTTTATGCGTTTGCTGTAAACGCTTTCCATTTTCCTGTCATTATTTTCGTACGCCACTGGTTATGTGTTTTGGTGAATAATGTTGCTTGAATTGGCAAATATAATATTGTTTTACAATTACCAAAATTTAAGCGGCATTAATTTACAGTTTCTTCTTCGTGTAATTGAAGGTTATAAAGTTCGGTATAGTATCCGTTCTGCGCAAGCAATTCATCGTGTGTTCCGCTTTCAACTATCGAGCCTTCATCCAAAATAATTATTTTATCAAAAGGAATTGAAACAAAAATGCGGTGTGTGATGATGATGGTTGTTTTGTTTTTAAGAAACTCATTCAGGTTATCTACAATTGCATGTTCTGTTTTGGCATCTACAGCACTCAGGCAATCATCAAACAACATTATTTGCCCTCTTTTTAATAAAGCTCTTGCAATAGAAACGCGTTGCTTTTGTCCGCCACTTAATGTAACGCCACGTTCACCTACTCTTGTTTCATAACCATTTTCAAGCGATAATATTTCGTTGTGAATAGCTGCATACTTTGCATATTCTTCAACTTCTGCTTCATTGCTTTCTTTCTTCAACCCAAATTTTATATTGTTTGAAACCGTATCGCTGAAGAGAAATATATCCTGCGGAACATAACTGATATAATTGCGCAGGCTTTCAAGATTTACATCATGAATATTTTTTTCGCCGATAAAAATCTTTCCTTCATCAGGATCATAAAATCTTAACAGCAGTTGTGCAATGGTTGACTTACCACTGCCTGTTCTGCCAAGTATCATAATTTTCTGCCCCGACTTTACTTCAAACGAAACATTATTTAAAGCCTTAACCCCTGTATGCTGATAAGTAAATGAAACATTTTTAAAAACAATATTGCCGTTTAATATTTCATCTTTTTGGCTTTGTTTAAATGGATTGGTGATGATGGGTTTTGTATGCAAGAATTCATTGATTCTTTTTTGTGATGCCGCGGCTCTTTGCACCATGCTTGCTACGCTGCCTATGGCACTAACAGGAAACATAAGCATGTTGATGTACAAAACAAACTCCACAATAATTCCAACTTTATCCGGATTGTGCAAAGCCATGTTACTGCCAATTAAAATAGTGAGCAGCGTACTTAATCCAACAAGCAATGTCATGCTTGGAAAATAAATGGCTTCTACTTTTGCAAGACTCACCGCATTTTTTCTGTAGGCTTCGCTGTTGTTACTAAAGAAACCAAGCATTGCTTTTTCCTGCACAAAAGATTTTATAACACGAATACCTGAATACGATTCCTGTGCATTGGTTGTAAGATCTGAAAGCAGCGCCTGTACTTTTTCGCTTTTTCTGTGAATGATATTATTGATGATATAAATTGTTATAGCAAGTATTGGCAATGGTGCAATTACAACTAAGGTGAGATACATATCTTTCCGCAGCATATTAACAAGACATAATGTTATTAATGCAACAAGATTTGCTGCATACATTATTGCAGGACCGGTGTACATTCTAACACGGCTAACATCTTCAGTTATGCGGTTCATCATATCACCTGTACTGTGTGTTTTGAAAAATCCTGCATCAAGTTCCTGGTAATGATTGTACACTTCATTCTTTAAATCATATTCAATATGGCGGCTCATTACAATTAATGTTTGCCGCATAAAAAACATCAATATACCTCTTAATAACGCAAGCAATAAAATAGTAACACTGCATATAATTACTATGTTTTTAAAATCAAAATGCTGAAGCCAGTTAATTAAAACCTTTATTGAAGCACTGTAATTTTCTTTTGCTGCCGTATGGCTGCCTGAAATATATTGTTGTACTCTGCCAATAACATAACCTGTTACTTCGGGTGCAAGCACCGCAAAATAGTTTGAAACAACAACGAATAAAATGCCCGCTAAAAAACGCACCCGATATTTCCAGAAATATTTATTTAAGGCAGAAAGATGTTTCATGCGGAGCAAAGTTAACTATGTAAATGCTGATTTTTTTGCTGATAGATTTAGGTGTTTATTTTTTTTCTTTTAATGCCAAGGCGGAAATCACCATAAAAATTTGATTGCTGTTAATAAAATGGCTTAAAAATTTTTATGGTTCATTTCAAACGTTATTTTTGCACCGGAGAGATGTCAGAGCGGTTTAATGAGGCGGTCTTGAAAACCGTTGACCCAAAAGGTCCGGGGGTTCGAATCCCTCTCTCTCCGCTGAAAAGGATAGTTTTAAATTCAATTAATTAAAGAAAGCTCGTAAACGCAATGTGGACGGGCTTTTTTAATGATTGGATATAGAACGTCTTTCATTTGAAGGGATGTATTTTATTTGTTTTAAAGTCCAAATACAATAAACATTTTGCTATATCAAAACTTTTTAGATTGCTTGCCTAATAACAGAATAGTTTTGCAGTATTTGCTGCGATTGAACAAGTGCTTCCGCAAACGGTTTATGTAACACGCGTTTCAAATCACCATTTATGTTTACAATATCCCATAAACCTGAGTTATGCCATGTAATTAAATCATCCCAATCAGGACGATCAATGATCGGATAAATGCAAACACCTAACAGCGGTATATCATTGTTTAAAACATTTACTAAATCCGTTGTAATGTCTGCGATCCAGTTTGGGCGATGTTCTTTTGGATGACTGGTTTCCGTAATAGCAATAGGCTTCTCATACCGGTCATAAACTTCAGTAATCAAACTTGCAAGTGAGCGCCAACGCATGTCTTTTGGTTCATCGCCCCAACCTAAAAAATTTGTTGTGCCGCTTATCCATTGATTATTGTAATAATAATTTAAGCCGATGATATCAAGATAATCAGGATTGCCATTTAGTTCAGGGCAAATTCTTCCGCACAAAATATCTGTTGCCTGGAACTGATGCTCATGTTGCACCGTTGCATTAATTATATCTTCTTCAGTTGCATTTTCAGGAGGCACCATATTAACCAATGGTTCAGACGATAATATCATTACGTTGTCATCTGCATTTTTTAAAACGGCAATACCTTCAATATATGCCTTCATTAACTTGTACTTCACCTGCCAGCCAAAGCCATTGCAATACGGCGCTGTGCCACATGCTTCACCGCCCAACCATGAAATAAAACTTACTTCATTTATTGGTGTAACGATTAATGTTTCCGAAGGATTTAATGAGCGATAAAATTCAAGAAATGCTATACACAATGCGGCAAATCTTTTTGAAAACATTGGGTGCAGTGGCGTAAGATCATCAGGAAAACCAAAATGACAAAGATCCCAAACCTGCTGTATACCGGAATGTTTTGCAGCTTTTATCATTTCAGCAACAACACTAAAATCATATTGGTAAGGCTGCTTTTCAACAAAGCTCCAACGTATGCCTTCACGAACAGTTTGAATATTAAAATCTTTCAGCAACGCGTAATCTTCATAGATTAAATCAAGATGCTTTGTGATGTTTAAAAAATCTACGCGGTTGCCAAATGCATTTAATTTATCAGAACATTCGTAACCAGCCATCCAAAAACTTTTGAAAGGAGATTTAATAAATGGCTCGCTATAAAAATTATTATTTGTATATCCTGTTTCTATCATCACTTATCTTATTTTCAACTTCTATCAACTCACCTTTATGCCCATTTATTTCTTTCGTTTCGTGTGTTGATAATTTTTTATACAACGCTAATGATTGCGCCACCACCTGGTCCATGTTATAGTATTTGTATGTACCTAACCTGCCTGTGAAATAAACATTAGGCAATGTATCTGCAAGCAACTTATATTTTTTGTACATGCTGTTATTTTCGGGGCAGGGAATCGGATAATATGGATCACCTTCTGCAGTTGGATATTCATATACAATTGAAGTTTTCAAATGTTTTTGGCCGGTGAGATATTTAAACTCCGTGATCCTGGTGTATGCATGATTGTTCGGATAATTTACGGTGCCTGTTGGCTGAAAAAACTCCATATCAAATGTTTCAAACTTAAAGTCTATTGAACGATATGGAAGCTTGCCATAACAATTATTAAAATAATCATCAACTGGTCCTGTATAAATAAGTTTTTTATGCGGAATGATATCAATCACATCTTTATAATCTGTGTTCAACATAATTTTTATGTTATGATGAGACAACATGTTTTCAAACATTTTTGTATAACCATGCAATGGCATTGATTGATATACGTCGGTGAAATAACGATTGTCTTTGTTGGTCCGCGTTGGCACTCTCGCAGTAACTGAAGCATCCAATTGTGAAGGATCAATTCCCCATTGTTTTTTTGAATAACCTTTAAAAAACTTTTCATACAACTCTTTTCCAACAGCATTGATCACCACGTCTTCAGATGTTTTAATGGTCGTCTTTTTTTCAGCGCGTTTGTTATAAAATTCTGTAAGCTCATCACTGTTCAAATTCAAACCATATAAACAATTGATTGTATTTTGATTGATGGGAATGGGAACAAGTTGCCCATCTACACTTGCCAGCACATGATGTTCATATTGCCGCCATTGTGTAAACTTGCTGAGGTAACTAAATACTTCAAATGAGTTTGTGTGAAAAATATGCGGACCATATTTATGCACCAATATTCCATGCTCATCATAATAATCATAGGTGTTGCCACCAATATGATTGCGCTTATCAATGATTAAAACTTTTTTATGGCTTTGCGTTGCTAATCTTTCTGCAAGCACGCTGCCTGCAAATCCTGCTCCTACAATTAAATAGTCAAACATAGGCTTTCGTCTTTTCTGGGTTTATTTGTTTGTTTTTTATCTAATGTTGATTGAATGATATCAAACATGTTTTGCCACGTTGCATTCCATGAGTTACCTGAAAGAAATGCGTCTGATTTTTTCAACCAATCTTCTTTTGAATAATTACTTAATTCTTTGTTTGCTGCATCAATAAATTCTTCTGCTGAATGAATGATGTGCACTAATTTTTCATCGCCATATGGATGCACCACATCTTCAATCGCTGTTGAAATAACGGGTTTGCCTGCTGCTAAATATTCAGGTGTTTTTGTTGGGCTGATGAATTTTGTTGATTCATTTAATGCAAACGGAATTAATGCAATATCCCATCCGCTAACATAGTTTGGTAATTCATTATAATTTTTACCACCGAGATAATGTATGTTTTTATTTTTCGGCAAAACATCATCACTGATCTTAACAACCGGACCAATAAAAACAAATTGCCATTTAGGTTTTGCATCTGCAACCTGTTTTATTAAATCAATATCAAATCGTTCATCAATCACACCAAAAAAACCTAAACGCGGATGCGGAATATGTTGTTGATCTGATGGATCACTCACATTATTTCTTGCCTTCCCAAAATGTTCTTTATCAATGCTGCTTGGGAAAGAATAAATATTATGATGCAAATATTTTTTTGCTTTATATAAACTGTGACCGCCCGTAAAAACTACATCTGCTTTTTGTAATAATTTCTGCTCTGCTTCCTTCAGTTCAGGCGGCGCAAATTTGAAAGCAGACAATTCATCCATGCAATCGTAAACAATCAATTGCGGATGTAAATGCGCTGTGAACAATAATGCCATCGGCGAGTAATACCACGAGATAAAATTTTCAATTTGTTGTTCTTTTAAAAAAACATCAATAATATTTTTTAATCTTTCTGTTTTGCATGAATGATTGTTTTCATTAAGGTGCGGCTGAATTACGTTTACATTTTCTTTTGTTGTTTGAAGTGAATAAACATCTGCGCCTTTATAAAATATTGGTTCTTCAATAAAATAAACATTAAAAGGTTTTGCAAACCTGCTCATTAAATGTTGCGGACGTTGATATACAAAGTCCCATCGCAAATGCGAGAAACATAGTAAATTCATGTATGTATTTGTTTTGTGGAAAAGAAAAAAGACATTATTGTAATTGAAATAATAATGCCAAGTGCTTATGCAATAAATAAAAGCATTACAGGCGGTTTAAATGAAATTTTTTAGTTACTAATGAGTATAAATTTTCTCAAGTGTTCTTTGATTGAATTCATGCTTGATTTGTCTCAATTAAAAGTCATTTAAAATTTTATTAATGCTTTCAAAAGGATGATAACCTGTTAACAGTTTTGCTTTGTTTGCATGTTTTATTAAAAGCGAAGGAAAACGATTAATGCCGCGATATTTTACTTCCTGCAAATCTTTTTTAAATGCTTCTTTTCCTTCATCACCAAACAAATGTTTTTTGAAGAGTGTTACATCAAAGTGCATTTTTTTATCATTGGTTAATTCATCTGCAAGCTCAAGTAAAACCTCAGCCTTTGCAATATTTTTTCCGTGCATCATACATACTTGTCTTAATAAGAAAAGATATTTTTCTTCTGCAGCACGAGATTGTAAACCTGCTGATTTTACTGCAATGCATGCAGGATAAGACGAAGCCGGCGGATCTTTTACCCATATATCATGGCTGATAAATGTGTTGGTTACTGCAGCAGCATGCATCCACATCGGTCCCATTTGTAAAGGTTTGCTAACAGAATTAATTGCATCATGATAATTACTCCAGGATGGCAACAAACCACCCATGCAATAACGCCACGTAATGGCATCATCAAATGCAGCATGCAATTTTTGTCGCTCATTTTCAAAAGCCCAACTCCAGCAACAAAGCGGGTCAGTATAATAGGTAATATCTATACTGCCCGCTTGTTTATTTTTACCGGACAGATTATTTTCTTTTGCGGCTGCCTGTTCCATTACTATGTAAAGATTTTTTTGATTTTGCTTCCTGTGCTGTTACACTCGCATCTTCTCCGGGTATCGGTTCTACATTTCTTTGTGTAATTTTCGATGCAATCTTTTCTTCCATTTCAACATCGTTCCACTGTTGCTCACTCATCGACGTAGCCATGTTTACTTCTTCACTGCGTTGTTTACCTAATTGCTCTTCCACATCTTCGCCATCACTTTGTTTGTTATTATCATCTGTTTCCTGGTTAAGCAAACCATTTGTTTCCATTACATATGCAATTGGATCTTCAATATATTTTAATGTTTCGCCTGTTTGCGTTGTGGTGCCTTCATTCCACGGACCTGTATAATTATTTCCGGTTGACATATTAAAATACAAATTGCTGTATCGCGGATCTGCCTGTAATGTGCCCGGCGGAAAATTAGGTTGTATGGTTGCAAGCGCTGCTTCAAACATTTGATAGTGCGCAACTTCTCTCGTCATTAAAAAACGTAATGTTTCTTTTACGTAAGGATCATTTGTAAACTGCAACAAATATTCATACACCATTTTCGCTCTTGTTTCAGCGCCAATATCAGAACGCAAATCAGCTGTAAGATCACCTTGCGCATCACCATTAATATAAGCTGCCGTCCATGGCACACCCTGGCTGTTTGTGTAACATGGTGTACCGCCCGATCCAACTAAAAACTGCGGAGCAACCATGTCCTGGTGTATCATTTCTTCTTTTGAAGCTTTGCCATCCAGCAAACGCATTATTTCAGATTCATCGGCTGCTTTTTTTAAATCACCATTTATACCTGTTAACAGCATTTGGATAGTGGCTCCAACAATTTCAAGATGGCTAAATTCTTCTGTCGCGATATCCATCAATAAATCATATTTATCAGGATACGGTTTTTTTGCGCCAAATGCTTGTCCGAAATATCTCAATGCTGCAGCAAGCTCACCATTAGCGCCGCCAAACTGTTCTAATAATAATGTTGCAAATGCCGGATCTGGTTTTGAAACTCTTGCGTTAAACTGAAGTTCTTTTACATGATAAAACATGATGAAATTTTTAATGATTAACTAATAATGTATGTTGTTCTTTTCTGAATTTGTTTTAAAAGGGTTTAGTGTATTTTACTTAAGGGGTTATCATATCAATCTATCCTGACAATTCAATTCATCTGATGTTTGAATCAAACTGTTATTCAAAAAATAAATGAAATATTTATCAGGAAATTGAGCCGGTTAGCAACGGATAAAATCCGGTGAGCTTATTATATAACAAAGGTTATGCCCGCAATAAAAATTTGATAATAAAATTCTTTTACACATACAAACCGCAACAACAAAACATTTTTTTGCAGGCGATTATTGAATGGTGAAAAAAGATGTTTTATAAAATGCATATTCAATTACCCATTTATCAAATAAAAACAACCTTCAGGTATATTGCTTGAACTGTATAATTATATACATATCAAACATGGCTTAATTCAAGTTCTTTTATTTGTTGTTGTTTTGAAGTGATAAATGCAATGCTATCTGCAACTTTATCACTGCTGCAAACAATAAAACTTCCTTTAACCGCATTTTGCATTGCAAAATCCAGCGCTTCCAATTCGTCTGAAATAACATTTATTTCAATGCCTGCATCAACGCTGTAAATACCTTCTGTAATTAATCGTGTAAGCTCTTCATTCGTTCTGCCGCGTCCGTCTTTATCATGACGAATAATGATCTCATCAAAAATTTCTGCTGCATATCTTCCCATCAATCTTATATCATCATCTCTTCTGTCGCCTGCGCAACCAATGATTCCCGTCTTCACACTTGCGTGCACATTCTGCATAAAATCTTTCAGTTCTTTAAAGCCATCCGTGTTGTGCACGTAATCGATCATCACATCAAAATTTTTCACTTTGAAAATATTCATGCGCCCTGGTGTAAGCTCCGGTCCGGGCACAAAAGATTGCAAAGCTCTGCGAATGGTTTTTGTATCAAAATCACTGATAGACGCGGCTAATATAGATGGTAAAATATTTTTTATCATACAACCGGCGCGACCTTGCATAGTGAGCGGAACTTCATTCACACGTGCGATACGTGTTCGCCATTCGCCTTTACAAATTGTAAAATATCCTTTCTCAATTATGGCTGCCCAGCAACCGTTCTCACAATGTTTTTTTATGCGCTCATTATTTTCATCAAGACTAAATAAAGCAACGTTGCAATCAAGTTCATCTTTTATTGCATAAACAATATCATCATCCGCATTTAAAATAGCAAAGCCATCATCAGCCGTTGCACGGGCTACAACTGATTTTACTTTCGCCAAATCTTCAATGGTGTGAATACCATTTAAGCCAAGATGATCTTCTGTAATATTTGTTATGACACTGATGTTGCATTTATCAAACGCAAGACCTGCACGCAATATGCCGCCTCTTGCGGTTTCAAGCACAGCATAATCAACCATCGGATCACGCAATACAACTTCTGCACTTACCGGTCCGCTGCAATCACCGGAATACACTTGCTGATCATGAATGTAAATTCCATCTGTTGTTGTGTAGCCAACATTTTTACCTGCATTTTTTGCAATGTGTGCAATCAATCTTGTTGTAGTTGTTTTTCCGTTTGTGCCGGTAACCGCAACAATGGGTATGCGTGAAGGCGTACCATTTGGATACAACATTTTAATTACGGCTTCACCTACATTTCTTGGTTCGCCTTGCGTTGGAGAAAGATGCATGCGAAAACCCGGACCCGCATTCACTTCTATTACTGCGCCTGTTTTCTGCGTGATGGGTTGCGTAATATCTTGTGCAATTATATCAATGCCGCAAATATCAAGGTTCATTAAGCGTGCAATTCTTTCTGCAAAAAATATATTGTTTGGATGAACGGATGATGTTACATCTCTTGCCACGCCGCCTGTGCTGAGATTTGCTGTGTCTTTTAAAAACAAAACTTCACCATCAGGCAACACAGAATTCAGCGTCAGATCTTTTTTTTGGAGAATAGAAAGCGTTTGCTCATCAACCTTAATTTTCGTTAATTTTTTTTCATGACCGTCACCTCGGTTTGGATCACTGTTTACTTTATCAATTAATTGTTGAATAGTAGAATGATCATCGCCTATTACCATTGCAGGCGTTCTTCTTGCAACGGCTTCTACTTTATAATTAATAACGAGGAAACGATAATCCATTCCCTTAATAAATTTTTCAACAATCACATATTTTGAAATTTCTTTTGCTTTATTGAATGCAACCAGCGCTTCATTTTCTGCATTGATATTTGTTGTAATGCCTCGTCCCTGGCTTCCGTTCAATGGTTTTATTGTTAATGGAAAACCAATGGCAGCCAATTCATTTTTTAAATCTTTTTCATCACTTACAACGCTGCCTTCAGGTATGGGAATAAAGTTTTGTGCAAGCAACTTTTTCGTCGCTTCTTTATCAGATGCAATATCAACACCTACACTGCTTGTTGTAGATGCCATCGTTGCTTCAATTATTTTTTGATGAACACCTTGCCCGAGCATGATGAGCGAATTTGCATCAAGTCGTTTATAGGGTATGCCTCTTTTCTTTGCTGCATTAATAATAGATTGTGTGCTCGGACCAAGACCTTCATTCTTATTAATAACAATTAAGGCATCAATATCTTTTTGCAAATCGTAAGGTTGATTATTTTTTAATGCATCAATAAAATTTACAGCAGCTTTAGCCGCGTACAAACCTGCGTTTTCTACAACGTAAGTGAACACAACATTGTACACGCCTTTCTGCCCGGGCACAGAACGTGTACGACCAAAACCACATGGCATGCCTGCAAGTGATTGCATTTCTAAGGCCACATGTTCAATTACATGACCGAGCCATGTTCCCTTTCTGATGCGCTCAAAAAAACCACCGGGTTTTTTTTCGGAACAGCGGTGTTCATACAATGATGGCATCGCTGATTCGAGACGTTCAGCAAATCCCGGGATTTTGTTAGTAGGTGTTTGCTCAGCTTCCTGCAAATCTAATTTCATTACAATAAGCTGCTTTCTATACACAGACCAATAGTTTGGTCCGCGCATAACTTTTATATCAATTATTTGCATATCTCCGGTTATTTAAAAAAGAATTGTTGGGGCGCGAATACATCGTTAGAGTTAACTACTTTATCTTATAGAAAAAGTATGCCAACAGAAATATTTTTAATGTGTTTGTGAACCCATGTAAATTTTTCAGAGTAAGCATTTTTCAGAGCCGGTTAAAAGAGATTTTTACCATTTTGCAGCGAACGACAAATTGCACATTTCAATCCTCAATATAGAGTGCTCCAAAAAAAAGCATGGCAACACTTTTGCATCTTCACAAAATAGTCAACTCACATTTTTAAAAACGAAATAATGCCAGCACAACAACCGTCCGTTAAAAATCTAATTGAGCTTTTACAGGCAAACCAGGATTTGAGGAGCGCACTTGAAACAGCTATAAAAGAGGCGGATGAAGATGATGTGAAAGATGTAAACCAGTTTTACAATTTTATAAATGCAATGCTTACGCATATTCCAACTGATGAACAGCTAAACGCATCAACAGAAAAATTTTGGGTAATACTTAATAAAGCGCCTGATGATGCAATTAAAAAAAGTGATGCGTTTAATAACTGGATAACACAATTCATTTTATCAATGGGCAATTATATGGATTCAACTGAATCGGCGCAGGAAATTGAATCATTCATAAAAAATGCTAAAAATAAAATCGATGAATATATTATGCCACCGGGTGGTTGGTTAACGTACAATCAATTCATGGCGCGCCATGTAAAACCTGGCAAAAGACCTATTGATGAGCGCTGCAATGATGATGTGATTGTATCACCAACAGACAGTATTTACTTAGGTAACTGGGAAATAAAAAATGAATCAACAATTACTGTAAAAGGAGATACGTATAACGTTAATGATTTGCTTGCCGGCAGTAAATACGAAGAGAAATTCAAAGGCGGAATCTTTACGCATTGTTATTTAAGTGTGAATGATTATCATCGTTACCATGTGCCTGTTGGCGGAAAAATAGTTGAGGTAAAAAAAATTCCTGGCAGAACATGGACGAATGAGATCAAAAAGATTACCGGCGAAACAACCGTTGATGATATAGGTTTTCAGTTCAACCAAACAAGAGGATATATTATTATCAAAACAAACAATATTGGTTTTGTTGCTGTGCTTCCTGTGGGAATGGGTTTTGTTTCTTCGATAAATTTCACTGTTGATGAAGGAACAACACTTGCAAAAGGGGATGAGTTTGGATTTTTTGCTTATGGTGGTTCAGATATAATTATGCTGTTTGAAAAAGATGCGGTTAAGTTCAACGCTTCTAAAAACAAACATTATTTACAGGGAGAAAAAATTGCTAAAGCAAGCAACAGCGATAAATAAAATGAACTATTTGTGCGGTGGGTTAATTTGCTGAATGTAATATTTACTTGGTTTAGCGAGCAAATGAACGCGCAAATCGCGCAGCGTTAATTTCTGATCTGCGTTATAATCAGTAATGTTGCTGGACGAAATTTCGAAACCTTCAATTACGGTTATAATACTGTTTCCAATTACTTCAGCTTCTACGCCATTGCGAATAATCAGTGCCGTATCTTCTTCAATTCCCAAACCAATAGATGTAGGATTTGTTGCAATTACCTGCGCCATGCGCACAAACCTGTCGCGGTCTATAAAATGAGTATCAATACAAACGTCTTTTAGAAATTCAAGCCCCATTGCAATTTTAATTTCTCCTGTTATATCCTGTTCATCTTTGTTGCCTGCATAAATCATGGGTGTGGAAAGCGCCATGGCACCTGCACTTGTACCACCAATAACAATCTTTTCATAGATGTATCGTTCCTTTAATTGCGTTAGAAATTTACTGCCACCATACAAAGATGTAAGCAACAACTGGTCGCCGCCTGTAAAGAAAAATGCATCTGCCTGTTTTACTCTTTCTGTTAATTCATCATTCAAAACTTCCCTGCGTTCTATGTGATGAATATGCCCAAGATTTTTTGCTTTTAATCCGCTAAATACTTTTTTATAATCATTAAACATTTCTTTGCCTTCGCTGCTGGCACTTGTTATAATTTCAATGCGCGGATTTTCTTTTTCAATCAGGCTGATAAACGTTTTCAGTATTTCTTCACGCACCTCGTTCTTTTCTTCTTTCTTATCGCCTTTATCTTCTTTTCCGCCGATAACAACTAAAATTCCCTTGGGTATCGGGCACGTGTTTGCTTCCTGGTTATATTCCATATAGCATGTTGAGATGAATAATTGCTGCAAACCATATACCGACCTGTTATGTTATAACGCGGCTGTTCAATCCAAAATAATAATACACGTTTACAATAAATAATGAAGCTGTACTCATCAATAAATATAGCTTCATCAATTAAAAAATTTTTGGGAAATTTCTGATCTGCTATTTGCTTTTATCATCCCAATCTACTTCATCTTCTTCTTCATCTGTGAGATCATTTTCCTCCAAATCTTCTTCATCTAAATCAGGTGTATCATCTTCAAGACCTGTATAAACATTTACATCGCCATCGTCTTCGATTTCTGAAAGATCATCATCAGCGTTTTCGTCAACATCTTCCTCATCAGCACCTTCCTCATCCATTTCATCATCACCGAGAGTATCTTCATCGTCAATATCTTCATCATCTTCAAGGTCATCATCTTCAATATCATCTTCATCACCGCCGGGGATGCTGTTGAAAATAATTGCTTCACTTTTCTCCGGACCTGCAGCCATCGTTGGTGCATTGAACTGTGGTTTTGTGTTTTCATTAATTAGCATAATTGTATTTTTTGAAATTGATAAATTATTTAACTCCATGGATCCAATACCACTTTCACACAACCTTCTTCTTTATTTCTGAAAATTTTATATGCATGTTCCACTTGCGATAAAGGCAAACGATGTGTAATGATATCATCCAGTTTTACTTTGCCTTCTGAAACATATTGCATAAGTTTATCAATATGTTTTTGCGCCGGTGCTTGCCCGCCCTTCAGTATAATTCCTTTATCAAAAAACTGACCGATAGGAAAATTATCGTAATTGGTTGCATATACACCCAACACAGAAACTATACCACCGCGACGAACTGCGCTCATGCACGCTTCTAAAACTTTTGGTGAACCTTTTTCAAAATTTACAGTTGCTTTAATGCGATCCCATACCGTTCTTTCAGGTTCAAAACCTACCGCATCAACACAAACATCTGCACCGCGATTGTTAGTAATTGAACGTACATAATCAATTACATTTTGTCCATCACCTTCCCATAAAATTGTTTCTGAGTTTGCTGCTTCTTTTGCTTTTTCCAAACGGTAAGGAACAACATCAACATTAATTACCCGTTCAGCACCACGCAGCCACGCACTTTTTGCTGCCATTATTCCAACCGGACCAGCGCCATAAATCATCACTACTTCACCACCACTTACATTTCCCCAATCAATTCCTGTATAACCTGTAGGAAAAATATCGGTGAGAAATAAAACCTGCTCATCGGTTAAATTTTCAGGCACTTTACGCGGACCATAATCTGCATACGGCACACGCACATATTGCGCTTGTCCGCCATCATAACCACCATATAAATCTGTATAACCAAATAGCGCTCCGCCTTTCTGTTTTAGCAAACCACCTTCGGGTCCGTAATGTTCCGGATTACTGTTTTCACAATGACCTGGTAATTCATGTTCGCAAAAAAAACAATGACCACATGCGATTGGAAACGGAACAACAACGCGATCACCGCGTTTCAAATCCGTTACGCTTGAACCTGTTTCTTCCACAATGCCCATAAACTCATGACCCATTACTAACGGTCGCGTTTGCGGCAAACTGCCGCGATAAATATGCAGGTCTGAACCGCAGATCGCCGTTGCGGTAACTTTAATAATCGCATCCCTGTTATCTTTTATTTTCGGGTCATCAACGGTTTCATGTTTTATGGCACCGCCGGTATGTACAACTGCTGCTTTCATTTGAATGTTTTAATTGTTAGCTGTAGATAATTCGATTTATAATTATCATCATTATTCGTGATTGATTAATGCGTTATTTCACTTCATTGTTTACAGGCTCCTGTTGCTTTCTCATTTGCGCTGCAACAGTTGCATCGGGCATTACATTGCTCATAGCAACCTGTACTTTATTTTTTAATCCTGATACCACTTTATCATCGCCACGCATCAACGCATCATAGCCGTCTTTCGCAACTTTCGCTGCATCATCAAGCTTGCCTTCCTGAACAATTTTTGATTGCTGCATATCTGCCTTATTAAAAAAGTCAGTGTCTGTTGCACCGGGAAGCAACGCTGTTATCGTTACGCCGGTATCTTTTACTTCAGCACGAATAGCTTCCGTAAAAGATTGTACAAAAGCTTTTGTGCCGTGATAAACGGATTGATAAGGACCCGGAACTTTACTTGCAATGGAAGAAAGATTTAAAATTTTTCCATCGCCACGATTTACCATTTGCTTCAGGAAATGTTTCGTGAGAATCATGAGCGAGCCAATATTTAAATTCACGATATCAAGCTCACGATAAATATCTGTATCAATAAATTTTCCATAGTAGCCTTGCCCTGCATCATTCACCAACACATCAATTTCAAGATTCTGTTCAGTAAGCTCATCACATAATTCGAAAGCTTCATCCTGCTTAAATAAATCTTTGGAAATAGTAGTAACATTAATGTTGTATTCCTGCTTCAATTCATTTGCTGTTTTGTCCAATTCCTTCTGGTTTCTTGCCACGATAACAAGGTTGTAATGATCTGCCGCAAATAGCCTGGCTAACTCGTAGCCGATACCGCTTGTTGCACCTGTTATCAGTGCACACTGATTGTTTGTATTCATAAAAATTATTTATTGATTTGTTTACGCTGCGTAGAATCGGGTTCTTCGAAGGTTGTGGTTATCGTAAGAAAAATCGTGCCGTTGTTTTGCATAAGTAAAAGCGAATTATAAAAATTAATGCAGTAATATTTTACACAACTGAATGATGGTTGGGCGAAAGAATGCCACACATTAATGAAGGAGTTATTTTAGCTGCTGCATTAATTATTTGTTGAGGCGATGGTTGTTTAATGTATGATGTATAATGTTGCTTGTTTACGAATTGAATCACTTCATTTTTACTTTGCAAATTTTGCGGCACGCTGTACGGCAACACAACTGATCTCGTTTTCCACGGCTCGTGCTGCGGATTTGTTTGCGCATATAAAACGACTGTCGCTGTTTGTGTTGCGGCAGCAATATGCGCAGTTGCTGTATTAACAGTTGCTACCAATTGTGCATGCGCAATCAACGCAATAAACTCGCCGATGTTTAACAAGCCTGCGATAGAAAAAATATTTTCTCCCGCCTGTTGCTGAATGTAATCCGTTAATTTTTTTTCTGCTGATGAACCGCTTAATAAAATTGTTGAACCGGTTCTTTCATATAAACGTTTTGCTGTCTCAATCCAAAGTTCTGTAGAATATTCTCTTTTCTTTTCACTCACGCCTGCATGCAAAACAATGAAGCCATTAGTAACATTAACTGATTGCGCTGATAATTTTTGTAGACAACTTGCGTAATCTTTATTTGAAAAATGTAGATGAAGTTTGTCATCAGTTGTTGTTGCTCCAATATGTTTTACAAGATTTAAATCTCTTTCAACCTGGTGTTGAATAAATGTGTATGGTTCTTTATCAGGAACCCAGTCTGTTAATAACGCATAAGGATTTTCTCTGCAATACGCCAACCGTAAAGGAATGTTTGCCATGTACGCAAGTGTTGCAGTTGGCAAAGGGTTCTGACTATACACCGTAAAAATTATAGCTGCATCAAACTGCAGCGCTTCTAATTTTTTTATGATATCAATACATTCATTTGATCCGATTGAATCGTTTGTTTTTATCCACGGCAGATCAAACACAATCGTATCATCAATTTCTTTTATAAAAGGTGCAATCAAACTTCCCATTGATGAAGTAAGCAAGGTGATTTTGCAATCAAACGTTTCTTTCAATGCACGAAATGCAGGCGAAGACATGATTACGTCGCCCATATTATCTGGTCGTATACACAAAATATTTTTGCAGCTGTTCCACTTATCCATCTTTCAAAATCACTTTCTCATTTGAAACTATTGTTTGTGCAATCATGCGCCAGCTTTCAACTGTAAAAGCAGGCTCTCGTTTTTCATTTACTATCCACTCTGTTTCGTTGCCATTATCTAACAAAATTGTTTTGCAGCCAGCAGCGTTACCAGCTTCAACATCATTTAAAATATCACCAACCATCCATGAATTATTTAAATCGATATTATATTTTGTGGCTGCTTTCAAAATCAATCCAGGCTTAGGTTTGCGGCATTTGCATTCAATAGCATATTCTTTTATTTTTCCTTCGGGATGATGCGGGCAATAATAAATTGCATTAAGCTTAACATTGAAATTTGATAGCGTTTGCTGAATTACATCGTGCATTTCTTCAAGCTGTTCAACAGAAAAAAAACCTCGTGCAACTCCTGACTGATTTGAAATTAATATCAATAAAAATTTATTCTTTTTTAACACACTTAGCGTTTCAATGGCATCAGGCAAAAATTCTATCAACGCAGGATTTGCATTGTAAGGAACATTTTTAATCAGCGTACCATCTCTGTCAATAAAAACTGCTTTATTCATTTATTGCGTTTTCAATCTTGGCAGAAAAGTTTCCTGCAACATATTTTCAACACCTCTTAAATTAAGTTCAGGCAACAAAATAAGTTTGGCTGCATGCTTTGATTGTTTGCTGGTAAATTGTTCATACAAATTATGCACTGATGCTGCCACACTTGCCCATGTAAAATATTTGTTCACACGCTTTACTGCATTGCGTTTCATTGCAGCAAGCAATACATCATTCGTTACAAGCTTTTCAATTTTTTGTGCTAATGCAAATGCATCTTTTGGCGGCACCAAAAAACCTGTTTCACCATCCTTCACACTATACTTTATACCGCCAACATTGGAACCGATCACAGGCGTACCGCAAGCCATTGCTTCCAGCGGTGTGATACCAAATGGTTCATACCACGGCGTTGTAATAAATACATCCGCGGCAGCGTAATAATATCTCAGCATGTTCCTGTTTTTTCTGCCGGTGAACGTTACACAATGCGCAACATTTTCTTCGTCTGCAATTTTTTTAAGTCGACCAATTTCAGGTGTAACGGTTTCATCGGGTTCATCA
>DASZUY010000417.1:0-12824 GCA_035547495.1 Parafilimonas sp.
AGAAACAGTTGCGCAAAGAAAATCAAATATTATAGCTGCATTAAATGAGGTGAGTTTGAAATTAGGCAACACAAGAACAGTTTGTAAAAAGTATTATGTACATCCGGGCATTATTGATTTGTATGAAAGAGATGATATTGAAAAATATTTAAAAGAACTCGATGGCATTGAAGAGCCTGACACACCAAACGAATTAACAAAAGATGAAAAAGTACTGATGAAAATTTTAAAACAATTCATCTCTGGAAAAATCAGTAATGAACCTTCATTAATAAAAGATCTGGAGAAGAGTATAAAACAGACTAAGCGTGCAAAAGTCAAATCAGCTGACTAATCAATTTCAAAATTCCAATCTTTAATTTCAAATGCATTAGAACGGATATCCTATCGCTAAATTAAAAACCAAATTGTCTTTTCGCCATTGGCTGCTTCCAAAATTTATTTTATAGCTTGAACCATCCGGCAAAGCATAAGGCAATCGCACAGGAAAAGCAACATCAAGTCTTAATACAAGAATATTTATATCAAACCGTAAACCTGCACCTGCATCAACTGCCATTTGACTTAAAAAATTACTTGTAAACTTTGAACCAGGTCTAAAAGGATCATTCTTTAAAGTCCATACGTTTCCTGCATCACTAAACAATGCATAACGAACAATAGAAAATAATTTTGCACGATATTCAAACATGCCAAGCAGTTTTACATCACCTGGCTGATCAATCAAAAACAAATTGTTTTGAAACAACGGGTAGTAAGAACCGGGTCCTACCATTCTTGCTTTAAAGCCACGCAAATCACTAACACCGCCTGCAAAAAATTCTTTTATAAAAGGCATTGTAGAACTATTGCCATAAGCATAACCAATGCCTGCATCGAGCCTTGTATTAAATGATCTGAATTGATTTCCCAAACGCAGGTAGTGACGGAAATCTGCTTCGAATCTTACATACTGTGTAAACGGTGTACTGAAAATTTCTTTTTGTTTTCCTTTATCTGCATTAGCGCCTGTTATTAATCCCAGCACATTTCCGGAAACATCAACATTACCGTTAAAGTAAAAATTATTGGTGTTTGTGTTTGGTTTTGCAAGCGAATTGTAATTGTAATTATATGTCCCTCCTATAATGAACTGCTTTTCCAAACTTCTGCTTAAAGCAGGATTGCGGATAATCTGGTTTTGAAAATCAGCTGTAATATTTGCAGGCTGTACATAATTAATATTGATGGGTGTTAACTGTTGCTCATTTGTAATACTGTTTTTCCATACATAACCATAACTACCGGTAATTGATGTAAGCAGGTATTCTGATGTTCTATTATACAATTGATAACCTGCGCTGAATTTTGTTTGTGGTACAAATGCACTGCTGGTATTTAGATGAAAGGGTGCAAGAATTCTGGGCACGTATAAATCTGCCTCTACACCTGCTGTAAGTGTATTAACATTTACGCCTGATGATATTTGCTTTTCAATTCCCGCATTTGCTGCAATGGTTAGTAACTCTGCACCTTTAAATGTGTTTCTGTTGCGCCAGTTGATGGTAAACTCAGTTCCTGTTGCATTGTCTGAACGCTGCAGCGCAGAAACCTGGAAACGGATTGATTTTTTATTTGTGGGCGTTAAATAATAATATGCATCTAAGGTTTGTGCAGAATCGCCCGGCTGAAAACGCACTTTTACAAACTTATAAACGCCGAGTGTTATTAATCGGTTAAGCGAAAGATTGTGATCAGTTCTGTTATAAATATCACCCGGCTTAAACACCAGTGTTCTGCTGAATATTTTCGGATTGAATTTATGACGCGGATCAATGATCGTATAACCTTCAAACTTTTTTGCATGCCTTAAACTTGTATCCTGGTGCAAACCATAATCCGGAAATACATACACATCTTTTATATAATAAGGAACCCTTGCTTCGTCGGGCGTTTCAGGTTTTATACTCATGTCAATATCAACTTTGTGATTACCGACAGTTGAATCAACATTTGCTAATAAATAATCCGGGCTGAAATAATAATAACCATGTTCTTTTAAATTAGCATCAACACGAATGCGCTCATTCTTTATCATGTCAAGATCATACGCATCATTTGGTTTTAACAACACTTCTTTTTTATTTAATGCCGTTGCCTGAATTTGTTGTGCTAATGCACTTGAATCATTCGGATAAGATGTAGAATCAATTTTATATTGCGCCCCAAGCAACGCTGTATAGGTAACTTTTAATTTTTTATGTTTGATGGAAGTATCCATTACAACAGAATCTCTGAAATAACCTTTATTATCCAAATGATTTTCTATTACCTCCCTGTTTTTTTCCAATGCAGAATAAGATGCAATTACCGGTGGCTCTCCCACTTTATATTTCAACCAATATATTAAACCTTTTTTCTTTTTGGGTTCTTTAAACATATTGAACACGGTGAGCTTAAATCTTACGCCAAGAATAGATGTGTTTGGGTTTGGACGAACCAAAGCATGCATTTCTTCTTCGAGGTCTTTACGATCGCCTTTAGAAATCTTTTCGGTTGATTTTATTTTTTCGGTTGAACCGATGAATAGATTTTGATTAGCACCAAGATATTTTGTGTTGTCGCACGATGCCATTAATACTATTAGCAATCCAAATAATATAATCTGTTTAATTTTCATCCCCTCTTTATATTTATCTATTCTTTTTCTTAATTCGTTTACTCGTTCTTTTGATTCTTTTACTCTTTTTTTCGATTGATTTACTCTTTTCCTCGATTAGTTTACTCTTTTTCGTTACTGAACTATTTTATGCTTCTTACATTATTAAACTGCGCAACACATCTTTTACTGCTGACCTGATGTTTGCTTATTCGCCTGCTGAATTACCTGCTCATGTTCTTTTTGTTTTTGTTGTTTCGTTATTTGCCTGTTATGTTTTCTTATCTGCTTTCTTGTTTTATGACCAGTAAATAATTCTTTCAGTTTATCGTAATCAAAAGTGAGAATAAAGCTTACACCCGTTTCAATTACCTGCCCGTCAATAACACCTTCATACTGGTTTAACCGATAAACGCGGATAAGATAACGGCCATCTTTTGTTAACTGGTAATCTATCGAAACATCACCTGCAGGATTTGATGTGCTTTCACCTGCATTGCTCGGACCTTCCAATTCAAAATTGCTTCCAACATTTACACGCAACCTGTCATTCAATAATTTTTTAGAAACAGTTACGTTCAAATCTGTTCTGTTAGCAGCAGTTCCTGTTGAATAATCTGTGCCTGATGTTAATCCAAAATTTATATCAACTCCTTTTATTAAACTTCCTGCAAGTTGATTTAATTGATCGGTTAAAATGCGGCTTGCACTTTCTGCCACCTGTTCACCAATTCCACCGCCGCCGCCACCGGAACTTACAAACGGATTTTCCTGCACAAATCTTCCCAACAACAATAAAGCAAAAACCTGTTTGTTTAATTCATTTTGATCTTGCCGCACCTGCTGCAATTTTGTATCTACATCACTCCATTGTGTTGCTTCTCTTGTTGGTAATGTGATGTCAAAAGTTATAACAGGTTTCAGCAATTCGCCCGTCATGTGCAGCGAAACCTGGAATGGTAATTTTTCTTTATAACGTGTTACATCTTCCGGCGATCTTCCCTGAAGAGAAGATTGCATTAAATCGATCGGCGCCGTGTTGGCAACATACACCGCAGTTACATCAATGTTTGCAGCAGTTGGATCGCCTGTCCATGTAATGGTGCTTCCCTGTTGAATAAGGAATTGTCTTTTCAAAAGACTTAATGAAAGATTATAAGAACCACTTTGCAAAAGATAACTTCCGGTAAGCGTTGTTTTACCACTCGGGTCAATACCACCATTTAAGTTTGCCGTTCCTTTTAGCGTCAAAGCGTCGCCGTTTCTTTCATCAACAATAATCGTAAATCTTGCTGCGCTGTCTGTAACAATGTCTGCACTAATATCAGCACCGGTTACTTTTTTTATGGCAGCAGAATCTATCACATAATTATTGGTAAGCGTGTCTGCAGGATGATCTTTATCAACAAACTTTACTACACCTTCCCTGCTCACAACTTCAGGATCTGTTTGCGGCAACACGTATGTAAAATCTGTTTCTTTATTAATGCGCAAATGGCCGGTAACTTTTGGTGAAGTCATGTCTCCGGTAATGTTTGCGTTGGCATTAATGTTCAGCTTACCATAAATTAATTTATCTGTTGCCTGCGGTGTGTTTACTAAAGTAAAATTGTTTGCTCTTAAGGTTAAATTGAAAGCATAATTTTTAAAATCCGTTGTTGCAATATCACCATTCAGTACTGCCTTATTTCCGGCAGAATCAAGCATGGTGAATTTATTAAAATGTATTCCGGTTGAGTTAACAGTGATCGCATCATTTGGCAGTGTAAATCTTTCACCCGAAATAGTTGGAACAATGGAAGCATTTTGAAAATTAAGCTGACCGGCAACAGCCGGATTTGCAGTTGTGCCCTGGATCTTTACATTGCCTTTTAAAATTCCTGTTATATCATCTAACTGACCAACAGCAAATGGTTTTACAATGCCAAGATTTAAACTGTTCAATAATAAATTCAGATCCATTCTGCCTTCACCGGTGTAATATGTTCCTGTAACATGCAAATCATTTCCATTGCCTGTTAATGCAACATCTGCATTGTAAGCATTTGCAGTCTGATTATTTACTTTGATCTGAACGTTACCAATTGTATCAAGCTTATAAGTAAGGTTTTGAACATTTATGTCTGATGTAAAAACAGGGTTTGTTGTTGGATTCGTAATTTCTGCTGTGCCGTTTATTGTTCCTGATGCAAGCAAAGAATCCTGGTGCGCCATTTTTGTGATCGTTGCGATCTCAAAATTTTTCAGATCAACTTTTATTGGTGCTGACGTTGATTGCGCTGTACTGTTTATGTTGATTGATTGATTACCCTGGTTAATTCCAAAATTGTTTACGATCACACCTGTTGAATCATACTGAATTGAATTGCCTTGCGCAACATTCCATTTACTGTAATCTAAAGTAAGATCAGGTTTCAAACTTGCTTTAAAACCAGCGCCAACTTGTTGCAATAAAGCTCCGAATGCATATTGCGTTTTATCTGTATTATCTTTTGCATCCACATCAACACTTACCTGGTTATTTGCTACAGATGCGTTGATCGCTGTTTTGTATAATTGATTAGAACCTGCCTTCGCATCTTGCACAGAAATATTTGCATTTAATGCATTTGCTGTTGTTTGAACATTTGCATTTAAACTATCAATTTGATTTCCGCTGAAAATAATGCGCTGAGATTTTGCCGTTAAACCCAAATCATTTTGCGCTGTATTCAAATGGGCATTTACAACGATAGAATCACTTCCTTTTATTGAAGGCATTAATTGCAATACCAAACCCTGCGGTTGAATCGTTGCGTTGAACTGCCAGTTTTCTGCGGTGAAATTTTTGCGTTCAAAACCGGGCACGTTATAATATTGATTGATCGTTTGCTGCAACGCCTGCGCTATTTCAGTTAATTTATATTGACCAACCAATTCTGCATGCAAAGCATCGGCATTAACTACAATGCTCTTGTTTGTTGAATCGCCGGATGCAACCATTGAAAGACTATCTGAATAATATGTTTGCGCACCTTGTGTTAATGAAAGACTGTCAACTCTAACCGATCCGATCAAATTATCAGGATTTGTTGAAGGCAGATCTGCAACCACATGACCGCTTACACTTAATGTATCGGTCATTAAGTTCAATGCTTTTGCATTTAATGTATCAAGTTGAAGATCGAGCTTTATTGGTGGATAGGTTGAATGCAGATCTGCTGTTGCATCAAGGTTCAAAGAAATATTTGGATCATGCACAGATGCTGTTGTATGATCAACACCATTATTTATTTCGCCATCAAGCTTTACATTATTATATGTATAACCTTTTACCTGCGCAGAAACAACATCAACATTATATTTTGCATTTGCTTTTTTTACATCAAGCCCTGAGCCGCTTGCTGAAATATTTGCTGTAACTACGCCAACATTTTGTGGTTGTTTTGTCAGATAACCAACATCAACATTTTGAGCGCTTGCTTTTATCGCATACACATTGCCGGGCTTCATCGATCCATCAACCGTTACATTGCCTTTATTTGTTTTTAATCCGAGCTTTGTAATAAATGATTTCATTCCACCTTTAAAAAATCCACTCAACGCAAACCTGTCGGGCAGATTTACATTGGAAGGAATTGTATTCGGTGGTGTTATACTTAAAATATCTTTTTTAGTTGATGTAAATTGATTGATCGTAACATCGTAATATGCATTCTTTGCATCAGGCAAACCCTTTAAATGCGCAGACATGTTTACGTATGTATCTCCAAAACCACTTACTTCAAAAATTGGAATTGATATATCTTTTAAATAACCTTTTGCAGCAGCATTTACTTTTATCGTAGAAACTTTATATGGCTGCAAATTCTTTTTATAAGTTGGCAAAAAAGCAATGATATCTTTTACACCAATTTGCGAATTTTTCAAATTTGCATCAACATAAACATCGCCCGGATTTTTTGATGCTGCTTCGATGGAAGGATATTTTACGATCACCTGGTTTTGCAAAACTGTTGCATCGGTTTGCAACAATAGATTTTTTAAAGAAGCACCGGTATCGCTATAAAAAAATTGTGTGTGAAACTTCTGAACATTCAACCCGCTTTGTTCATTAAAACTTAACTGGTTTATATTTCCTTCGTAAATGGTTGGCGTAAATGTCAGGTCATTTCCATTTAAAGTAAAATGCTGAATATGCAAATGGCTTGCATCAAAACCTTCGGCATGCGGCGCATTGTTATCATCATACTGCAATTCGTTATTATTAAAATTTATTTTTGCGAGTTGAAATTTCCATGGATTCGATAACTGGCTATCCGTTTTTGCAGCCACCACATCTTTCGTTGCTTTTGCTTCCTGCGATTTTCCTAAAACAACTTTTGTAACAGAATTATTCAGCGTAATATCTTTTAAACTGATTGCAAGATTTTTCAAATCGATGTTATCAGGATGGGTAGTGAAATCCCCAATATTTAAACTCGCTGCCAATGCCGAAATATCATTTTTATAATCAAACGCTACACGCTTAAAATCTATACTGCCTAATTGCAATTGCGGTGTTGAAGCAGATGAAGCCGGCGAGGCAACCGGTGCAGTACTGTCTTTATTTTCTATTAAAGGTTTGTATTGATAAATGTGCGATGTAATATCTGCAACCTGTATTGCAGGAATATTATAAATAAGATGTGTTGGATCGAAAGTTTTTATGTTCGTTTGAAAATTGCCGAGATAAAAGTATACATCGGTTCCGCTTTCATCATCTTTAAACGTTGTAAGAATTCTGTTTAAAACAATTTTACCAATGTTGAACTTCATTGCATTCGTCGTATCAGCCGGCGTTGCTGGTGTTGCTTGTTCAGTTGCAAAAGCATTTACGATATATTGGTAATTGAAATTAGTATCCGGCGCAATGCGGGAAATATGCGCCTTCATATCATCAAGCTCTATGTATTGCACATCCACTTCATTGCTCAGTAATTTAAAGAGAGAAATATCAACACGCAGTTTTCCGCCATACAACAATGTGTCTTTATGCTGATCTTCAAAATAAACATTTTCAAGTACCAGTCTTTTTGGAAAATCAAGACTCAGTTTTCCAATGGCAACTTTTGTTTTTATTTTATTCTGCAGGTAAGAAACAACTTTATTATTTGCAAAATTCTGCACTGCCGGTACCTGGATTAAAATATACACTAACAGGATAAGGAATATTACAACTCCAATAATCCAGGCAAAAATTTTAAAAATTTTGCGAGTAATTTTTTTCGCGTCCAATCAACACTTTTTTAGATAAATGATTTTTGCTAACAAGGTTTGTCGCACTATTCAATGGCAGATACAATGCCAAAATTATTTTTGTGCGACATAAATTAATGAGCTTCCTTTTTCTTTATTTTTTATTGCCTGGAAATTTGAAAACGTGCCACTGAGAAAAGCTTTCACAAGATTATTTTTACCAGTTAGATTTTTTTCGCTCAATAAACTAATGTAATAACTATCAAACCACATGGGTTTAATTTTTTTTATTTTGAAGTTATGTTTTGTCAAAAGCAACTTCATGCTTTTTGGCGAGAAATGATATAAGTGGCGTGGCACATCATAAGCAGCCCAGCCTTCCGTATATTCTGTTGCGTCGAAACTGGTGTAGTTAGGAACGGCAATAATTAAACAGCCGTCTTTCTTCAACAAAGAAAAAAACTGATCAATATAATTATGTAACTGATGCACATGTTCTAAAACATGCCATAATGTTATCGCATCAAAAGATTCCCGTTCTAAACTGAATAAGTTTTCAGAAGGAAGCAGATCAATATTAAAATCCTTTTTTGCATTGGTTCTTGCTGTTTCATCAGGCTCAAGTGCTGTAACATACCAGCCATTTTTTTTCATGGTTGATGCAAATGCACCGGTGCCTGCACCAATATCAAGCAAATTCCCATTGTGTTTGCCGATATATCGTTCAACAAGTTTTTTTTTTGAGCTTAAGGTTATTGATCTAACAAGATGATAAGCCTTATTTATAAAACCTTTGTTTGTATTTGTATGAGAAATGTATTCTTCGGCTTTGTAATAATTAGCAATATTATTTTCATCAGGAATGTTCTGCGTAAAACGAAGCTTGCAATTACTGCATTCCCAAATTTCGAATTGCTGTTTGCTAACTGTATTGTCAATTGCATTTAATACAAAAGCTATAGCTGTGCTTTTGCAAACCGGGCAATAGTTGTAATGAATTACACCACTCATATCAGCAAAGAAACATACAAATTTTGTGAGTTCTGATTTTCGTATTGCGGAAATAAATTGCAGGCTATAAATCGATTTATTAAAAAAATATGACTTTTGTTTTTTAAAACAACACTATGAAAAAATTGATTACATGCTTATGCTTTTTACTCCCTGTTTGCCTTTTTGCGCAAGATGCTACAGTAAAAGATTTACAGACAGAGGCGAGTAAAACCATAACCAAAGATCCGAATGATACCATTCCGAAAATTTGGAAAACAGGCGGACTGATTAGTTTAAATCTTTCACAAGGCTCATTAAGTAACTGGGCTGCGGGCGGTGATAAATTTTCTTTTTCAGGAAACACATTTATTAACCTGCATGCTTTTTACAAGAAAGATAAAGTTAGCTGGGACAATAATTTCGATTTTAATTTAGGTTATTTGCGCACTACGAGTTTAGGTACACGTAAAAGTGATGATCGGTTTGATCTTACATCAAAATATGGTTATGCATTAAATTCAAAATTAAGCGCGGGACTTTTGGGTGATTTAAAATCGCAGTTCTTTAAAGGTTATGCTTATCCTGACGCGAATACCAAAATTTATACTTCCGATTTTTTTGCCCCTGCTTACATTATATTAAGCCCTGGTTTTGATTATCATCCCATAAAAAATTTCTCTGTCTTTTTTTCGCCTGTAACCGCAAGATGGGTTATTGTAAAAGACACTGCCTTATCCACGCTGTACGGTGTTGAAGCCGGAAAGAAGAGCGATTTTCAATTTGGAGCGTATGCTACATTTAATTACACAGCCAGTGTTACAAAAACACTAACATACACTGGAAGAATCGATTTATACTCAAACTACAGGCACAATCCGCAGGATATTGATTTTTATATGACGAATTTATTCGCCGTAAAAATTTCTAATGCACTCGCTGTTACATACAGCCTCACTTTAATTTACGATGATGATATAAGACAGTTTGGACCAAACGAAAATCAGCCTGCATTACAATTGCAATCATTATTTGGAGCAGGCTTGTTAGTAAAGTTTTAACCACATCATTATTAATTAACCTCATATCAATTTCTTAAGATTTTTTTATGCAAAATTTTTTTTGATTGTTACATCTTTGTAACAATCGCATACGGATGAAAATATTTTTTTCAATTGCATTCCTGTTGTTGTCAATTTTCGCGCTGTCACAAGATTCTACAATTGAAATTTTAAAAACCGAAGCAATACGGCCAATTACTATTTCTATTCCTGATTCAATAAAAAAAGATTGGATAAAAGGTGGTTTATTTAATTTGAATGTTGCGCAGGGTTCTTTAAAAAACTGGGCTGCGGGCGGAGACGATTTTTCACTATCGTTCACGTTGTATACAAACGGTCATGCTTTTTATAAAAAAGGAAAAGTTACCTGGGAAAACAATGTTGATTTTAATTTAGGATATATTAATACCACAAGTTTGGGTTCAAGAAAGAATGATGACCGTTTTGATTTTTATTCTAAATATGGTTATGGTGTAAGTAAAACTGTTTCAGCATCTGCGCTGTTTGATTTGCGCACACAATTTTTTGATGGTTACACTTATCCGGATGGAATACATCCGCTGTTTGCATCAACAAGTTTTTCGCCGGCTTATGTATTGTTAAGCCCGGGGTTTGATATAAGACCAATAAAAAATCTTTCTATATTTCTTTCACCTATTACTTCAAGGTGGACAGTTGTAATGAACCCAACCCTTTCTAAGATTGGCGCTTATGGTGTTGATTCCGGCAAACACGCGATGGACCAGGTAGGCGCATTTGGAACTATAATGCTTAACTCTAAAGTAAATAAATTAATTACTTATACCGGAAGACTTGATTTGTTTTCAAACTATGAACATAATGCGCAGGATGTTGATTTATATATGACGAATTTGTTTGCGGCAAAGCTTGGTAAAATAATTACAGCAACATGGGATATTGATATGATTTATGATGATGATGTACGCATCTTCGGGCCAAATCATAATTCACCGCGCCTGCAATTAAAATCAATGATTGGTGTAGGAATTCTTATTAAAGTTGGAACATGATGCAACTGCTAAATTTTAAGTTCCATGTTGAGGTCTTATATCAACCATTCAAGATCTACAATCGAAGTTTTAAATTTCATCATTCAAACCAAAAACAGGTTTTCTTGTTTGCCATTCGCCGTTTGTAAAATCAGGAATTTGTTGCAATGTTCCCCCTTCTGCAATTGATTTTTCACTTAAAGGTGTAATCGAATACCATGTTGCAAGATCATATACATCCAAAGGAAAATCTATGTTACGTTTTACACATTCAATAAAAGCATTGTCAACAAAATAATCCATACCACCATGCCCTGCACCTTCTGCTTTATCTGCATACTTTTTCCATAAAGGATGATCGTACTCATCCATATATTTTTTTGTGTTTTCCCATGTATGTTTTTCAGGACTTTTATCTTCAAAATAAATATAGCCTGCATCAGGCTCGCCTGCAGCACGATCAAGCCATAAACCATTTGTGCCTTGCACACGAAAACCGAGATTGTATGGGCGAGGTGAAGAAGTGTCGTGTGTTAAAATAATTGTTTCGCCGTTTGTAGTTTGAATTTGTGTAGTAACAATATCACCTTCTTTAAATTTCACTTTTGCGTTAGGATTATTTTCTCCGCCTGAACCAGGATAATTTACAATGTATCTATGCAAGCCTTTTGATTTTGTAGACACAGATGATAATGCTGTTAAACGATTACCGCGATTAATATTTATCATGGTTGCAACCGGACCAAGACCGTGCGTTGGATACAATTCACCATTGCGCGTAACATAGTGATTGGTTCTCCATTTTGCTTCGCTGTAGCCTTTCGCGCCAAACTCAACACCGCTATCATAAGGCGTTTTGCCATCATTAAATAACACGCCACGCAAATCGTGCTGATATCCGCCCTGTAAATGCAAAAGTTCACCAAACATTCCCTGCTGCACCATATTCATTACAGCCATTACATCCCTGCGGTAACAAACATTTTCCATCATCATTAAAGGCACTTTTGTTTGCTCGTGCGCACTCACTACATCAAAACAATCCTGCAATTTTATAGCCCCACACACTTCTACGCCCACACGCTTGCCTGCATGCATTGCGTCAATTGCCTGCTCAATATGCCACTCCCACGGAGATGCTATTATTACGGCATCCACTTCATCACGCTTTAATAAATTACGATAATCATAATTACCGTTTGTATATTCTGCGGGGGCTTTTTTATTGTATTTTGATACTAATTTTTGCGCATCCGCCATCATGCCTTTATCAGGATCCGCCATCGCGACCACTTCAACATCATTACGTTTTAAAAATTCTTCGAGATGAGATTGTCCACGTAAACCAGTTCCAATCATTCCAACGCTTACTACATCTTTTTTAGGTGAAGCAAATATTTGAAGCGGCGCATGAATAGCAGAAACAGCGATGCCTGAGGCAGTAACATCTTTTACAAATTGACGGCGGGAGTAAGTTGTTTTCATTCTGATGATTTAAAAATTATTTTTTAAATTATTATTGATTGAGTTTACCTGGAATTTTTTTCTGCGATTAATATAAACGATGTTGTAAAAGTGAGTAAAAGTTTGTTTTATTACAAGGCAAAACTTTTTTTATTTTTTTTGATTTTAAAAATTAATTACTTTAGTAGTCCCCCAAAAAATTATCCTCTTTCCCTCTGAAACAGTTACTGGCTTTGGTAAAATAATTTGTATGAAGCAAAGTTTTAAGTAATAATTAATGAACAACGATATGCATGCATTGAGAAATGCTAACCGTGCATGCTCCGTAGCAGTTTTGTAGACAAATCATAAAACAAAAAGTAATTAGAACCTGTGACATAAGGTACTATGCGAAACTGGTTGTGAAAACATCTTACACATAATTTTTCAACACTTACTTCTGAA
>DASZUY010000418.1:0-4880 GCA_035547495.1 Parafilimonas sp.
CAAATCTTGCTGTTGACTACATGGATTTATCCGATTTTGATAAGGCATTTAAATATGCAGACAGTGCACAAAAAGTGAGTGATGAACTGGCAGCAGGGTTAGATTATAATGCTTTAGGAGAAATACTTGCATATGCTCCGGATAGTACGCTTTTAAAAAATGGGATAAATCCGAAAACAAAAGACAGCTTAGGTATAAGTTATTTAACCTCGGCCTTAAAAATCGCAAAACAAGCAGGCGACCTTGCAGTACAAAGGGATGCTTACAATAATCTCAGTACGATTTATGCAAACATGAAAAATTATTCATTATCCTTAGATGCTTACAAAAATTATATAACTCTCAGAGACAGTATAATAAATAATGCTAAGAGACAGCAGTTGATAAGCATTGAAATGCAATATGATTTTGATAAAAAAACTGATTCTTTAAAATTTCAACAGCAGATTACTAATTCTAAGCTGCAGCAGCAAATTGAGTTAGAAAAAAGTAATCTTGCACTTAGTAATAAAGAAAAAGATTTACAAAAACTGGCTTATCTAAAAACACAATCAGATTTACAGAATACAGAGCTAAAAGAATCTCAAAAATCAAAGCAATTAACTATTGCACAAAGAGAGCAACAGTTACAACAGGCAAAAGTAAAAACACTTGTTCAGGCAGCATCACTCAACAAACTTCAATTACAGCAGCAGTGGTTATACAGTATTGGCGCTTTAATATTAATTGCACTTACAGCATCGTGGATAATTTATAATAATCGTTTGAGACAACACCGGCTTAAAACAGAACTCGCAAAAGAAAAAGCAGAGCAGGAAAAAAAAGAAGCAGAATTTCAACGCAACCTTGCTGATGTTTCCTTAACAGCACTTCGTTCGCAAATGAATCCGCATTTTATTTTTAATTGCCTTAATTCAATCAAGCTTTACACAGCACAAAACGACACTGCAGCCGCATCAGAATATCTTACCAAATTTTCTAAGTTAATAAGGTTGGTAATGGAAAATTCGCGCAACGATAAAATTCCGCTTGCCTCTGAATTAAATGCATTGCAATTATATATTGAAATGGAAGCAATGCGCTTTAAGCAAAAATTAAAATATAATATTCATGTTGATGAAAATGCTGAAACAGATTATATAGAAATACCTCCGTTGCTGTTACAACCTTATGTTGAAAATGCTATCTGGCACGGATTAATGCATAAAGAAGAAGGTGGAAAAATTGATGTGGGTGTTTCGATGACAAAGGATAATTCACTGCTGCAAATAACTATTTCAGATAACGGAATCGGGAGAGCAAAATCAGCGGAACTAAGAAGCAAAACAGCAACCAAACATAAATCTTATGGAATGAAAGTAACATCTGAAAGAATAGCATTGATAAACCAGATTTATAAAACGGGTGCAGATGTAAAAGTTAATGATTTATTTGATGAAGCAGGAAATGCCGCAGGAACTAAAGTAACTATTCAAATACCTGTGTAAATGAAACTAAAAACAATTATAGTGGATGATGAACCAGACAGTGTACGCTTGCTGCAATTGCAGCTTGAGCAAAACTGCCCGCAAACTGAAGTTGTTGCAACATTTACCAGTTCTGTAAAAGCATTGAAGGAGATAGAAAATCTTCATCCCGATCTTTTATTTCTTGACATAGAAATGCCGGTAATAAACGGTTTTGAGTTACTCGAAAAAATTCTGCATTTAAACTTTAGTGTAATTTTTATCACTGCATATAATCAATATGCATTGAAGGCATTTCGTTTTAATGCATTGGATTATTTGGTTAAACCAATTGATACAAATGATTTGATTGAAGCAATTACAAGAGCTGAGAAAAGAATAAAACCAACTTCAACACAATTAAGTTTATTGCAAAGGCAATTACGCGGCGAGATTGCAACAAAGATTGCTATTCCCGGGCAAAATGGTATTTCGTTTATTGAGTTGAATGAAATTGTTTTTGTTGAAGCAAGCAATAATTACTCAAAACTTATTTTAACTGATAAAAGGATATTTACTATTTCTAAAACACTTAAAGATGTGCAGGAAGTTTTGGAAGAAAGTCATTTCTTACGTGTACACAGGCAATACATTATCAATCTGAATCACGTAAAACAATTTAATCGCAATGAAAGTTTATTAACAATGGATAATGGAGAACATTTACCAATTGCACGCAATCAAAAAGAAAGACTTGTTGAAAAATATGGATGGTTATAATATTCATGAAAAAATTTCTGAACATTTCAGGAAAGCAAATTGTTATCATAAGCGTATTTAATAAGAGAGGCGGTGTTTTTAAGATTAAGCTTAGCAAGAATATTTTTTCGATGTGTATCAACAGTAGCGATACTTAAAAATAATTTATCAGCTATTTCGTGGTTAGTTAATCCTTCACTAATATATTTTGTTATTTCTATTTCTCTTGGTGTTAAATGCTCCGCGTTTTCGTGATGGTGTTTTTTATCATTGATATGTTTGTATAAATTAAAACTTAACTCACGACTTATATATTTTTCATCCTTCATTACTTTTTCAATTGCCATCAGCAACTCTTCTTTGCCTGTATTTTTAATAATAAATGCATCTGCACCTGCGCTTAGTAATTTTGAAATAACAGAAGCATCGCATAGCATACTTACAATAATAATTTTTACACAAGGTTTTTTTTCTTTAATAATTTTTGTCGCTTCATATCCATTCAAAACGGGCATATTGATATCCATCAACACACAATCAATATCCTTTTGCAAGGCGCAATTAACCGCCTGTTTACCATTTAAAGCTGTATATATTTCTGAGATAATTTTTTCGTCTTCCAAAATCTTACTTAACCCATCAACAATTAGCTTGTGATCATCAGCAATCAGCATATTAAAAGTTTGGTACGATTGCATATACATTAAATTTGAAATGGTATTTCAATTAAAATGCTTGTTCCCTTTCCTGGCATTGAATCAAGATGTAATGTTCCATGTAGCAGTTTAGTCCTGGCATCCAGGTTTTTTAAACCATAGCCATTTTTGTGTGCAGAAACATCGAAACCTTTTCCATCATCTTCAATCATTAAAATAATTCTTTTATCGCGATAGCCAATTTGCAGCGAAACATTTTTTGCTGCAGCATGTTTTAGTACATTATTAATCAGTTCCTGCGTAATTCTATATAAAGCTAATTCATATTCCCGCGGCAATCGCCTATCAAATCCAAACAACACTAATTTAAAATAAATCATATTGGCAGAATTGATTTTATTGATAAGTGTTTCTACTGCGGTTGCATACCCAAATTCTTCAAGTACAGAAGGACTTAAATTCAAAAGCATTTCCCGCACATCTTTCATCGTTTCATTAATTAGTGTTTCTGCATTTTCAGCTAACAATGTTGCTTCTGAGAATTGATTTTTTTGTACGTTGCTTTTAAACGATGAGATAAAAAGCTTCAAAGCAGAAAGCTTGGTGCCAACATCATCATGCAGATCGCGTGATATTCTTTTGCGTTCTTCCTCCTGGGTTGCAACCATGGTGTTAATTTGTTCCTGCTCATTTTCTTTTAGTTGATTAATGCGGGTGCGATATAAAAAATAGATCAAATAGATTAAAGCAACAGCACACAATAAAATAAACCACCATGATTTATAATATGGCGTTGCAATTCTTATATAAAGGCGAGTAATATTTTTACAAAAAACACCATCATCATTCATGCATTTCACTTCAAACACATAATTACCATTACTTAAGTTTGTATAAACTGCGTTTCGTCTCCTGCTTGCATTTACCCAATTTTTATCCAAATCATCCAGTTTATAATAATAACGAATTTTCGATGGTGAACTGTAAACCAAACTGGCATATTGAATAGTAATAAAATTGTCTTTATAATTAAGGTGAATAATATTTTTTTTATCAAGCAAAGTATCAGGCTCGTACTGCGTATCAAAAATCTTAAAACCTGTTATACGTACATCAGGTGGCGTAAAATTTTCTTTTAAATCTTCTGGATTAAAATAGCTAAAACTATTTACGCCACCTACAAGCATGCGTCCATCACGCAACTTATAAATTTTTGTGTAAAGCAAATCTTCACTTACACCATCATCAAGTGAGTAATGTGCGAAGTTGTGCGTTCCTGCATCAATTCTATACAAACCATGATAGGTTGCAGCAAATATATTTTCATTTTTATCGCTATTGATTCCTTCAATTACATTGCTAAGATTCCCATCTGCAGATTTTAATAAACTAAATGTTTTTGTATGCTCATTAAAGATATTCATACCTTCTCCTGTACCTAACAATAATATGTTGTCGCCGCATTCACTCATAGAAATAATATCCTTGTTACTTAATGATTGCTTGCTTTGATTAAGCTTAAATCTCTCAGTAAACTTTTCTTTTTTTGTATCGAATAAATATAATCCGCCTTGTAATGTTCCTATCCAAATAGCATCGTGTTTGTTAATGCACATATCTCTTATTTCATAAATATTTTTTGCAGAGAAATAAGTTGAGTTTTTAGTAAGCGGGTTGAGTTTTACAAGTGTAGTATTGCAACCTATCCATATATTACCGCTCGAATCTTTTACCATTGAATAAGGCACATAATTAACAAGCGAAACTTTAAGCACAGAAATCTTATTGGAAGAAAGGTTATAACAAATTAATTCGTTTGTTGCAGTTGCCATCCAAAGATTATGGTGATTATCTTCACAAAATGAACAGATAAAATATACAGGAGTTATTTTTTTAACTGCATTAGTTTGAATAATTATTCTTTTTATCAAATTAAAGTTTTCATCAAAAACAGAAACACTGTTATCAGAACGACTGGCTACCCAAATTAAATGATTACTTGTTTCATAAAATGCCTGTA
>DASZUY010000419.1:0-5287 GCA_035547495.1 Parafilimonas sp.
AGTTGGAATACTATCAACATAATTTTTGTTTTGTTGATGTTCATGTAGCTGAAGACTGTCTAATTGTTGCTGCAACTTTTCGTCGATGGTGATCGACAATTTTTTTGCCGGAAAAAATAAAGGCAACATTATTATAATCGCTAAAACGGGCAGCAGAATGAACACTGCATTTCTTTCTTTCTTTGAGAAAGTAAGATAATCTTTCCAGATGCTTTTTATCATTGAGCAGAGGGTTATATGTTCAAGGTTAAACCATCATAAGCAAGATGAATGCCCTGCGGCAAATTTTTTTCTACTTCGTTATGCAAACCCAACTGATGACTGATATGCGTAAAATAAGCTTCCGGTATTTTTAATTCATGTACTAATTCTATTGCCTGGTTCAAAGTAAAATGCGAAACGTGCTGTTCATTTCTCAAGGCATTTACAACAAGGATCTTCGAGTCTTTTATCAATTGTTTTACGGGTTCGTCAATTCTGTTTGCATCTGTAATGTAGGTAAAATCTTTGAACTTAAAACCATACACCGGCATTTTATGATGCCACACCGTAAAGGGCTGCACCGGAATATCACCAATAATAAAAGGCGTTTCATCAATAGTGAAAAGATTTATTTCCGGAACGCCCGGATATTTTTTATCTGCAAACACATAAGCAAATTCACGTTTCAATGCTTCTTCCGTTAATGAATTAGCATATACATCCATCGCCCTGTCCTGGAAAAAATTGTAAGCACGCACATCATCCAATCCTGCAATATGATCTTTATGCGGGTGCGTGAATAATACAGCATCAAGTCTCGTATTATTAATGCGCAACATTTGGTATCGAAAATCCGGCGTTGTATCTATTACAATTGTAGTGGTTGAAGATTCAACAAGAATACTTGTTCTTAAACGTTTATTTTTTTTGTCGGTTGAAGTGCACACCGCGCATTTGCAGGCAATCATTGGAATACCTGTGCTGGTTCCCGTACCAAGAAATGTAATTTTTAATTCAGGTGCATGCACAAAGCAAATCTAATACTTAGTGCATAGTAGTTTACAATTGAAGCGTTGTTTGTTTTTCTTTATTGATGATAGCCTCATACAGTTTCTGGCTTTCATGTGTGAGCTTATCAAAGTCAATTTTTATTTGAGGAATCAACTCAAACAAAGTATTCATTCTGCCTTCAGTGTCAAGAAATTTGTTTAATACAACAATTTTTTTCTGTTCCAGTAAACACCATCCGCTTTGAAAAGTGCCGCGTTCATATCGAACAATGTATCCGCTCTCCGTTAAAATATTTTCAAGTTTATCAAGCGAGGATTGTGTGTATTTCATTTTTCAAAATTAAAAATTGAAAAAAGGTAAGTCCCAAGTGTTTATCCACAACTATGAATTAGAAAATTATTAGAGAAGTGAATTCACATAGAAAATCTCAATGCTGCTAAAACAACTTTTGCGGATATAAAACCGCCTTTTATCGCGTGAAGAGGAATGTTTTTTGCATAAACACTGTACTTCAAAATTGATTACTGTGAGAACGAAATTATCTGAACTAGAGAGAATCAAAGTACAAATTGATTCAGAAAAAAGCATTTACCAACAAGCTATTTTAAACAATTGCGAACTACAAGAAACAAAAATTATTTACTTGAAAATTAAAGAACTTCAGATTAAGGTAAATCAAATCATCACCACAACACCAACTAATCGGTAATCATTTTTATGAAACCGGTGTTCGGTATATAACCCTTTATTAGCTTAATTCTCATACACTCAATTAAGAATTAATTTTTTAGGAACAGCAAAAAATATTCAGAAAAAAATTTAACTAACATTTGTTCGTTTTATAAAAAAAATATTACTTTGTTCCGATATTGACATAAAATAAGTCAATCGGTTGCTTGCTCATAACAAATCCCGTTGGTTCCCCAGCGGGTTTTTTATTGAAAAAAATTTGAGATGGAAAAATGAGCACCTATATTTGCAGCCCTTTAAGGGAGTTTAGCTCAGCTGGTTTAGAGCATCTGCCTTACAAGCAGAGGGTCGGCGGTTCGATCCCGTCAACTCCCACAAGCCTCGCAAAGCGCGGGGCTTTATTATTTTTGAACGTTATTGCTTTTAATCTGCTTATAAAAAATTCATGCTCAACAGTTTTAAAAACATAAAAACATTTGTATTTGATATTGATGGGGTGCTTACTAATGGCAATGTTTTATTGATGCAGGACGGAACAATGCTTCGACAAATGAATGTGCGCGATGGTTATACTTTGCAACTCGCCATTAAAAAGAATTATGATGTAATAGTTATTTCCGGCAGTTTTTCCGCAGAAGCACAAATTCGTTTAGAGCGATTGGGTGTTCACAAAATTTTTATGCGGATTGATAACAAGTTGGAAAAATTGAAAGAGTTAATAGATGAACATCATCTAAACAAAGAAGAAATTTTATATATGGGCGATGACATTCCTGATTATGAAGTAATGCAGTATTGTGGTTTAGCGGCCTGCCCGGCAGATGCCGCAGCGGAAATTAAAAGCATATCAAAATATATTTCGCCGATAAAGGGCGGGCAAGGCTGTGTACGGGATGTAATAGAAAAAGTTTTGAAACTGCAAAACCACTGGTCTGTTGATACGAGCATTCCATCAAAGTAATATTGCACTCTACATTTGTTCCTGTATTTTGCAAAAAAATTAGTCTGAAAATAATCGCTGCTTTTTTTCGTCTCATACGCTGGCAAAATCTTTTGTTCATCGCACTAACACAATTACTATTTATGTATTGTGTGCTGAAGCCGTTGATTGTGCAAAACAGCAATAAACCCAGTTTGAATCCATTTCATTTTTTATTACTCGTTCTATCATCCGTTTTAATTGCCGCGGCAGGTTATGTTATCAATGATTATTTTGATCTGAATATAGATCGCATTAATAAACCAGACAGGCTTATTGTACAAAAAGTAATTTCACGTCGCTACGCAATTGCATGGCATTTTTTTTTAAGTATTGCCGGTATTGCGATTGGCTTTTATCTTGATTTTACAACGCACGTAACGTTACTTGGTTTCTCAAACCTGGCTTGTGCATGTTTATTGTTTTTGTATTCTGTTTCGCTGAAAAAGAAGTTACTCTCCGGCAACATTTTAATTTCTCTTCTAACCGCGTGGACGGTTTTAATAGTAACATGGTGCGAAGCAAGATTTTTCTTTAGCGCGAGTTTAAGTTTATCAAGAATTTTGCGGCTAACAATTATGTATTCTGGTTTTGCCTTTGTTACATCTCTTATTCGCGAAGCAATAAAAGATATGGAAGATATAGATGGCGATATGCGTTTCGGTTGCAGAACAATGCCAATTGTTTGGGGCATAAACGCATCTAAAATTTATACGGCTGTTTGGATGACAATTTTAGGTATTGCATTATTGGTATTGCAGATGTATGTATTACAATTTCACTGGTGGTTATTAACGTTGTATTGCCTGGTTTTTGTTTTTCTTCCATTGCTGGATGCGTTTCGAAAATTGTTTAAAGCGCAAACGGCCAAAGACTTTCATAAGCTCAGCAGCATGATTAAATTGATTATGCTTACCGGAATTTTATCAATGATTTTTTTCAGATTTTATTATTGAGATGAATAAAATAGTTCTTGCTTCACAATCACCAAGAAGAAAACAATTACTTGAATGGGCAGAAATAAAATTTGATGTTGTTGTAAGTGATGCAGAAGAAAATTTTTCCGAAGATTTAGATGTTGAAGATGTTCCTGCTTTTATTGCGCGAAAAAAAGCTTTATCTGTTCAGCAAAAAATAAATGATGAATCAAAAATAATTTTAGCGGCAGATACACTTGTAATTTTAGATGGGAAAATAATAGCTAAGCCTGATGATGAAAAACATGCTATTGAGATACTTCAATCTTTATCTGCCAACACGCATAAGGTAATTACCGGCGTTGTGATATTAAAAGGCAAACAGGAAATAAGTTTTTCAGACACAACAGAAGTTATTTTTCATAACCTAACTTATGAGCAAATAAAATTTTACGTTGATAAATACAAACCCTACGATAAAGCCGGCGCTTATGCAATACAGGAATGGATAGGTGTTATAGGTATAAAATCTATTAACGGAGATTTTTACAACGTAATGGGTTTACCAGTGAGCCGTGTTGTGCAACAACTGCATAAATTAATGTAAATTGGTTGTTCAATTTCAACCATGAACGAACGGCTGCTGCAATTTATTTGGCAATTCCAATATTTTAATCGTACATCTCTTGCAACTACAGATGAAAAAAGCCTGCAAATCCTTCATCCCGGAATTTTAAACAGAAATTCAGGTCCAGATTTCAGCGAAGCAAAAATTAAAATTGATAGCACTACATGGATTGGTAACGTTGAACTGCATATAAAATCTTCGAATTGGTTTCAACACAATCATTCAAATGATAAAAATTATAGCAACGTTATTCTGCATGTTGTTTGGCTGCATGATGCAGATATTCAGGATGCCAACGATAATAATATTCCAACACTGGAATTGCATCCATTGGTTTCAAAACTTATGTTGCAAAAATTTGAGCAATTGATGAACACAAATAATTTCATTCCCTGTTCATTTAGTCTGCCCGTTTTAAATGAAGTTGGCTGGCTTGCCTGGAAAGAAAGACTGATCGTTGAAAGGCTTGAAGCAAAATCAACGTTCATTCTTAACAAACTTCATCAATTAAATAATAACTGGGAAGAAACATTTTGGCAAATGCTTGCAAGAGGTTTTGGTATGAAAGTAAATGCGGATGCATTTGAAGAAATTTCAAAATCTGTAACAGTAAATATGCTTGCAAAACATAAAAATCAAATCCATCAACTCGAAGCATTGTTATTAGGGCAAGCTGGTTTGTTGCAAGAAAAATTTGATGACAAGTATGCCATCATGCTACAAAAAGAATATTTTTTCCTTGCAAAGAAATATGCGTTAACTCCAATAAATAAAAAGCCGGACTTTCTAAGAATGCGTCCAAACAATTTTCCAACAATTAGATTGGCGCAGCTTGCAATGTTGGTTCATCAATCGTCGCATCTGTTTTCGAAAATCAAAACAGCAAAAAGCGTAAATGAAGTTTTTCAATGGTTTGATATAAAGGCAAACGATTTCTGGAATTATCATTTTACGCTAACAGATGAAAATTCGTTCAGGCCAAAACAAACAGGAAGGAATTATATTCAGCACATTATTATAAACACAATTGTTCCGGTATTGTTTACTTATGGGTTGGTACGCAATGAACATGCGTGGAAA
>DASZUY010000420.1:0-6590 GCA_035547495.1 Parafilimonas sp.
AAATCACCGGTAGTTTTTTGTTCAAGGGTTTCTGTATAACGACAACCGTTTTCGCGGTGTTGTTTTGTTTTGCTGTAATAGCTCGCCTTTACGCTGCCGTCTTTGTTCAACATGCGAATGTCATTGTACGAAGAAAATTCTAAGATGTGTAAGTTGCGAAATGCTTTATAAAATGTAGTATCATTTTGAATGCGCCGCAACAAGCTTGCGTAATCCATGTGATTGCGAACAATAACTTCTTTGAGTGTAAATGTTCCTTTATCAATCAGAAGTGTAGTATCTTTTCCTTCAACAACAAACGAATCTTTTTCCTGGGAAAAAATTTTAAGCGGCAGGATTAGAATAAGCGCTGCATAAATTAATTTCATCTGGGGAATGTCATTTTATAATCCACTTTCACTTTGCCTTTACTTATGTCTGCAAGCTTTCCCTGCAATAATTTTCTTTTAAAGGGTTTTAAATAATCGATGAATAATTTTCCTTCGATATGATCATATTCGTGCTGAATAATACGTGCAGTAATTCCATTAAAAGTTTCTGTATGCGGCTGAAAATTTTCATCCACATATTCTATGGTTACAGATTCCGGTCGCATAACATCTTCCCTTATTTTCGGAATGCTTAAACAACCTTCATTATAATTCCAAGGCTCGCCAGTTAGTTCTGTAATTTTTGCATTGATAAAAACTTTTTTGAAGCCAGGTTCATCCGGATACTTGCCCTTATCTTCTTCTTCCTGGTTAGCAAAAAGCTGCACGCTGTCAACAACAAATAATCGAATGTCTTTGTTCACCTGCGGAGCCGCCAAACCCACGCCACTGCTGGCGTACAGCGTTTCCCACATATCAGCAATAAACTTGTCAAGATTAGGATAATCCGGCGCGATATCTTTTGCAACTTGTCTTAAAACTGGTGTGCCATATGCAACAATAGGTAAAATCATAAAACCCTCTAACTCCCTAAAGGGAGAATTTTTAGTTCGTAAAAAATATTGCGTGCGAAGATAAAATTTAGGATGTTAAACAGAGAATAAAAGTCCCTTTAGGGATTTAGGGTTTTCAAATATTCTTGTAATATAATAGCAGCAGCTATTTGATCTATATTCTCTTTCTTTTGCCGCTCTTTTTTTTTCATACCCATTGCAATCATGGATTGAACAGCCATTTTTGAAGAATAACGTTCATCAACTTTTTCAATTTTCATTAACGGAAATTCTTTTTTAAATTTTTGTATGAACTGATTTACCAATGGCGTTGCATGCGTATCGCTGTCGTCTAGATTTTTCGGTTCACCTATTAATACCAATTCCACGTCTTCGTCAGCAAAATATTTCTTTAAAAAATTAATTAATGAAGGTGTTTCAATTGTTGTTAAAGCGGTAGCAATTATTTTTAAAGGATCGGTTACAGCAATGCCCGTTCGCTTTTTTCCGTAATCAATACAAAGAATTCTGGGCATAATTAAATAACAAATATCAAACTACAAGAACCAAATAAAATAAAAAACAAACTTAAATAACAGATTAAATATTGAAATGTGAAATAATAAAACGATGGATGGTTTCTTATGTTCGGTAATTGACTCCCTTTAGAGCAGGGGCAAAAATAGATCAGTGATTACTAAAACACCAAAGACAATACTTGCAATTCCGTTTGCCGTCATGAATGCAAGATTTACTTTTCGTAAATCGTTTGGTTTTACAATTGAATGCTGATACAATAACATGCCGCAAAAAACTGCAATGCCAATCCAATAAACAAAATGAAAATGACCATAAAAACCGGCGGCGATAACGCAAGCTGCACTTATTAAATGTAATAATTCAGAAACATGCAAAGCTTTTGTTTTGCCCACGGTTGAAGGAATGGAATATAAATTTTGCGATTGATCAAACTCAACGTCCTGCAACGCATAAATAATATCAAAACCACTTACCCAAAAAATTACAGCGAATGAAAATAAAAGTGGCAAAACATCGAAGCGACCAGTTACAGCGAGATAAGCACCAATCGGTGCAAGCGATAAACCTAAACCTAAAACTAAATGACATAAAGCGGTAAAACGTTTTGTGTAACTATAAAACAAAACCACGAACAACGCAACAGGCGAAAGCAAAAAACAAATTGTATTAATAAAATAAGTTGCTGTTATAAAAAGCAGGCAATTCAATATAACAAAACGCAATGCGCTTTGCGGAGAAATAATTCCTCTGGGAATTTCACGAATCGCCGTTCTTGGGTTTTTTGCATCAAAACTTCTATCGAGATAACGATTAAAAGCCATTGCAGCGCTGCGCGCCGTTATCATACAAATTATTACTAACAAAAACTTTAATAACAAATCACCGAGCGTTAATGTAATAGTATTATGATAATTATTTCTAAGCGTAAAACTTGTTTGCATCATGCCCAAAAAAAATCCAATCAAAGCAAAAGGCATGGCGAATATGGTATGAGAAAATTTTACAAGAGAAAGATAATTCTTGACGGTTGTCATGCTGCAAAAATAGTTATTAAAAACTGCATTAACGGCCTAGCACCTTGAAGCGTCTGACTGAATTAACTATTTCTCTTTTTCGAAACGATAAATTTTATCATCGAGCAAAGGATGTTTTCCTTCGAGGTAGTCATCCGTAAAATGAAAAGCGGTTTCATTAAAAAATACTTCCAATATCCAAGGCTGAATATTGAACGTGTAAACCATTGGAGATTTATCTAACTGAAAAGCAGAAAATCTTTCCGAACAAAGATCACTGAGAAAAATGATTGAGTCTGCTGCAAAAGGTAAATTAATTATTCCGGTTCCATCGAATGGTATAACTGAATCTTGTGTTGGTGATTTTGCAAGACAATATATCATTTGGTACAGATCTGTATTTGCATCCTCAATTTTAATTGTTGAAAATTTTTCTGTTGAAGCAACTGAATTAGCAAGATTAAAATCTTTACCAGGCATAGGAGCGCTTTTTAAAACAACGCTGTCATTTTTAAAAGACCAAGCACCTTTGCCATACCTGTCAAGCGCGCCATAAGAAAAATAAAATTCAAAACTTGAATCTGCATTTAGCTTAATGCCTGATGCAACTTCCATTACACCATGCAAATAATATTCCCCGGCAATATTTTTTTGTGCATTGGAGTTTAACATGAGAAATATGTAACCGAAAAATAAAGCAGCAGTCTTCATAAAATGGTTTTACAGAAATAATACTTTAGTAAATATAACCCGGTTCTAACTTCTTTTAGGGTTGGGGTTAACTAATTTCCATAAAACTATTCCTGCGGCAACACTTACATTTAAAGAATGCTTCATACCGTGCTGCGGAATTTCTATGCAGCCATCACAAATTTGCATTACCGAATCTTGCACGCCTGTTACTTCATTACCAAAAACAACAGCGATTTTCTCATTTGATGTAGATTGAAAAGCATCAAGTTTTAAGCTTTGTTCAGCCTGTTCAATTGCATATACAGCATACTCTTTTTCTTTAAGCTGACGAATTGCCTCTTCAATATTTTCAAACTGCATCCAATCGACGGTTTCAACAGCGCCAAGCGCAGTTTTATGAACGGAACGATGCGTTGGCGGTGGTGTATATCCGCAAATAAAAATGGCTTCAATTAAAAATGCATCAGCCGTTCGAAAAATGCTGCCCACATTATAAGCGCTGCGAATATTATCCAACAAAACAATGATCTTATTTTTTTCTGCCTGTTTAAATTCTTCAACCGTTTTGCGGTTCAGTTCATCCATACTAAGTTTTCGCATACGCAAAAATAAAATTGCCGCGCTAAAAAGCGAGGCAATTACCAATCTAAGCAAAATTCTATTCAACAACTATCTTGTAAGATTCTTTTCGCCCGTTCATTGAAAAAATTACTGTGTAAACGCCCGCAGATACATCGCCGATATGAAAATGACCGTTGTTCAATCCTTCAACTGCAGACAGATCATCTTCTTTAATTAATTTACCTGAAGCATTATATAGTTGCACATGCATTGCGCCAGCTTTCTCAGCATTGAATTGCAGCATTAAATGTCCGGGTCTTGTAATAGGGTTGGGGCTTAAACTCACAATAAGCTTCGGAACACTATTAATATTTGCAAACATTTGAATGTTAGAAAAAGTTTTTTTGCCGTCTTTATCAACCACACTTAAATAATAATAAATAAAGCGCGTATTGTTTGGAACAGCGTTGTCAGTATAAGAATAATTATGGATGGAAGATGAATTGCCCGCTGCTGCAACATTTCCAATCTTTACAAAACTTTTGTCATCAGTGCTGCGCATAATTTCAAAATGATCTGTGTTTATTTCTGAAGCTGTACTCCACGAAACCAATGCTGTATTTGTTTTTGCAGATATAACATTGAAACCATTTAAAACAACAGGCAGCGTACCTGTTACAGTTATTGTTCCCTGCATTAAAGTGGGATGAACAGAACATTCATAAGTATAATTGCCTGCAACACTCAACGTATAACTAAAACTTGCGCCGGTGGTTTGAAGCGGCGCATCCCATGTATCCGCGCCACCGGGAACACCCGTAGATGTTGTTGTATGAAACCCGTTGTCCCAAACCCATTTTATTTTATCACCAACATGCGCATTAACAATTGAGGGATTAAACTGGTAGTTGGAAACATGCACAGTAAAAGTTGTTTGTGCGAAAGATATTTGTAAAATAAAAAGCAATGAAGCTAAAGTGTAGATCTTTTTCATAAAGTGTATTTGTTGAATAAAAAAACCGGTATCCTTTTAAAACACCGGTTTGAAAAAATAGGTTGCCTTTATGAAAAATTATTTCAGCTTCATATCTGCTATAACGTCTTTTATTTTTTGTTTTAAAGATTGTAACGTATCATCAAAATCTTTTTTGCTTTCAAGTGTTGTATGTACACTGAAATAGAATTTTATTTTAGGTTCAGTGCCACTTGGTCTCGCAGAAATTTTTGTTCCGTCTTGTAATTTAAATTGCAATACGTTGCTCTTTGGTAATTCAATTTTCCAACTTTCGCCACTTCTTAAATTTTTTCCAACTTGTGTTTGATAATCTAAAATTTCAAGCACAGGAGAATTATTAATATGCGTTGGCGGATTATCGCGGTAAGCCTGCATCATCTCTGAAATTTCTTCCTGGCCGCGCATGCCTTTTTTTGTAAGACTAATGAGTTCTTCATAATAAAAACCATATTGTATATAAAGATCAATCAGCTTATCGTACAAACTCACGCCCTTATTTTTTTCATATGCTGCCATCTCACATAAAAATGCAACTGCAGAAACAGCATCTTTATCACGCAGTTTATCACCTATCATTAAACCGAAACTTTCTTCGCCACCAATAATATAATTTTCTTTGCCTTCTTTTTCCTTAATCAATTCTGCGATCCACTTAAAACCGGTAAGCACATTATAGCAAGCAACACTATTTTTTTCTGCGATCTCATCAATCATATCTGTGGTAACAATTGTTTTAATTACCATATCATTCGGCTGCGCAATGCCTTTTGCTTTTCGCGCTTCGAGCATATAAGAAATGGCAAGTACTGCTGTTTGATTTCCGTTCATTAAAACCCAATCGCCTTTATGATTTTTTATGCCGATACCAACGCGATCTGCATCCGGGTCTGTTCCCAGTAAAATATCAGCGTTCATGTCGCTGGCTTTTTTCAAACCAATACTCATCGTTTCACTTTCTTCGGGATTCGGATACACAACCGTTGGGAAATTACCATCGGGTTTTTCCTGCTCTGCAACTATGGTAACATTGTCAAAACCAAATGCAGCAAGCGTTTGCGGCACTAACATAATTCCTGAACCATGAATAGGCGTGTAAACAATTTTTAAATCATGTTGTTTTTTTATAACATCCGGATAAACGCTCAAACTCTTCACCATCTTTATGTAAGCATCATCTATGTCTTTACCAATAATAGTAATGTTTGATTCGCCGCCGGTAAATTTTACGTCGTCAATATCTTTAATTGCCTCAACTTCTTTAATTACATTTTTATCATGCGGAGGAACCAGTTGTCCGCCATCATTCCAGTAAGCTTTATATCCGTTATATTCTTTTGGATTATGTGAAGCGGTGCAGATAACGCCGCCATTTAATTTCATGTATCTTATTGTAAAACTTAATTCAGGTGTTGGACGTAATGCTTCAAACAAAAAAACTTTAATGCCATTAGCACCAAAAACATTTGCAACCGTTTCAGCAAAGAAGCGGCTGTTGTTACGACTGTCGTGTGCAATTGCGATTTTTATTTCTGCATCACCGTACGTTTTTTTAAGATAATTCGCAAACCCTTGTGTTGCCATACCAACTGTATATTTATTCATACGATTGGTGCCAACGCCCATTATGCCACGCAAACCGCCGGTGCCGAATTCTAAATTTTTATAAAAAGCTTCTGTAAGTTCCGTTTCGTTATTAATATCCTGCAACTTTCTGATTTCATTTTTTGTTTCTTCATCGTAGTTGCCTTTTAGCCAGGTATCAATTTTTTGTTTTACGGCAGCATCCATAATTATTGTTTATTTTTTTGTTTGTAATTGAATTTAATTAGAAGAAACAAGCACCACA
>DASZUY010000421.1:0-12152 GCA_035547495.1 Parafilimonas sp.
TAATCACAATGCGCACATCAGGTCGAATGCCTTCCACTTCCTGTGCATACCAAAGAGGATAAGTGTCATTATCACCAATGGTAAATAAAATTGCATTGGGTGCGCAACTTTCCAAATAATCTCTCGCTATATCTCTTGCTAATTGTTTTTTATGACGATCATGATCGTCCCATTCCTGCGTTCCCATTAAAATGGGAACAAGTAAAGTAACAATGAATGCGGTAACAAGAATCGCAGATTTATTTTTCAGGAATTGAAGTAAGTACGGAAAGGATATAGCAATCAAAGAAATTAATACAAACGTTGCAACGCCAACAACAATTCCTGCAGTTGTACCATAACCTGCAATTAAAATAAATATCATTAGTATAAAACTGATAAGCGCAGCATTAATAAAAACTTCCTTTATTAATTTTTTATTCCATGCAGTTGCAAGCTCGATAAAATACAAAACAGAAAGTCCGATCCAGATTGCATACACATAAAATGAGCCTGCATAAGCATAATCGCGTTCACGTGGTTGATAACCGGGTTGATTAATATAAATAACAATCGCAAAACCTGTTGAGAGAAAAAACAAAGTATTTACCAACGCATCGCTTCCTTTTCTTTTTGCCTGGTAAATTAAACCGATAATGCCAAGCACAAACGGCAACATGTACATTACATTATGACCTTTGCTTTTCTGCAAACTATCGGGCATCATCTTTTGATCACCATATAAAGCGTTATCAATAATTGGAATGCCCGTGATCCAATTGCCATCTCTTACATTTCCTGTAAACACACCTTGAACATCGTTTTGTTTGCCGCTGAAATTCCAGAAGAAATAACGTATGTACATAAAGTAAGTTTGATAACTTAAAAAGTAACGCATGTTCTCCATAAACGTAGGACCTCGTTCATACGTTCCATCCTGGTTTTTTCCAATGTTTGCAAAGAAGGCATAATAGTCTGCGTGGTTTTCATCATTTGTAATATCCCACATGCGCGGAAAAACCATTTTATCTTTTGCCTGGAAAACATAATCAAAATTTTTGCCTGCCGTTATAAACTTGTGATCGCCTTTTTCATATTTCATTCCTTTATCAGAATAATCTACAGGTTGTGCATTAAATGTTTGTCCATACAACAAAGGAAAATCGCCATATTGATCGCGACCCAGATAACCTTCAAGCGCCTGCGGATTATCAACATTAAACATATCGATTGAAGGATCAGCATTGCTGCGTATTAAGGTTGTGATGTAAGAGCTGTAACCGATAAGTGTAAATGAAATACACCACAAAGCAAGTTGCAGGTGTGAAAGTTTTTTTCGTCTAGCAAAGCGTAACCCCCACCATATTGCAACTGCAATCAACACAAAGAAAAATGCGAAGCCAGTAAAAAAAGGAAGACCAAGATCATTTACAAAAACAATATCGAATGCGCCCGCTGCTTTAATAGAATATTGAATCACGCCTTTTAATATCACACCAAAAATTATAACACTTAACACTAAAAAAATGTAAACGCCGCCATATAATTCTTTTTGATTTTTTTTGAAACGTTCTATCAAAAACAAAATACTTATTGCGAAAATTGTTGCAAGAAAAAGTAAACCGGCAACTGTATTATCTGCTGGTATTCCTTTCTCCGGTTCTGCATCCACTTGTGCGCCTATCAATGCAACTATGCAAGCAAGCATGCCGCCAATTAATACAAGTCGGATAAAATATTTTCGTAGTAGAGTGTAATTGATTGATGACCTTCTTCTGAAATAATAAATCAATACAATAGCCGGAATGCATAATAAACAAAGCAGATGCACACCAATTGAAAGACCAATCAGCAAACAAATTAATACTAACCATTTATCAGCGCCGGGTTCATCAGCAACACGTTCCCATTTTAATGCTGACCAAAAAACAATAGCGGTAAAAAAAGAGCTCATTGCATACACTTCGCCTTCAACAGCGCTGTACCAAAACGAGTCAGTAAATGTGCCCGCTAAAGCACCAATAACTCCTGCAGCTATAATACTCCATATTTGTAGTTGCGTTAAAGATTTTGTTTTATCGCGATGCACAATCTTTCTTGCAAAATGTGTGATGGTCCAGAATAAAAACATGATAGTAAATCCGCTGGCAAGTGCACTCATAATATTTACAGCTTTCGCTGCAGTGAGTGGATTATTTCCAAACATCACAATAAATAACCTGCCTAGCATTACAAACAACGGCGCACCCGGCGGATGTGGAATTTGTAGTTTGAAACAACTGCTTACAAATTCGCCACAATCCCAAAAGCTGCCACCAGCTTCACTTGTAAGAATGTAAACAGAACAGGCGAAGGCACAGATTGCCCATCCAGTAATATTATTAACACGGTTGAAATTCATTTTGCTGAATTTTATTTATACTATGATTTATGAAATATTACATGTACTAATTTTTAGGCAATAGCTTGCCTTCTTCTTTATATATCATTTTAAAGAAGTGATTATAATTATGAATAACGCTGATTAAATTTTTTCTACCGCTTGCTTTTTATTTATTGATGAAGCAATTGAGCGATCATCTTTTGTTGATTGTATAAGTGTGTTATCTTTTGCTTGCTTGTTTGAATTATTTGAAGAGATTGTCTTCCGCTTCAAGTCAATGTTAATTTCAATAGCGCATTGTTTGTTCTGAAATGTTGAATCGATCATAAACGTAATAGCATGGCTGCTAATATTATTGTAACCATTTTTTTCAAGCAGTGATTTTATTCTATCTCTTTCATTCATGATTGTGGTAAGATCAAAAGTTTTTCCTACGCTTAACAAACTTTCGCTTTGCGCATTTTTTACAAGCTTATCAATGTTTCCATCAGCAATATTATAGGTGAGCCATCCAAGCATAAATTTTCCTTCTTTCATGCTTGTTGCAACATTTGACGCCATTGTATTTGTGTTTCTAAATGCCAGCATCATAAAAACAATCACCGGCAATACAAATAATAATTTCAGCAAATGCTTTCTTGATGTTCTTGTTTTATTCATCATAAAAATGCGTTGTTTAAGCGATGAAAATTTCAGGCTGCTTACAATTTGCAACGGCGAATAACCTGTAACTTTTAATAAGAGATATTGATAGCTTTTTTTATCAGCACCATATTTTAATACGGTGTCATCTGCTAAGTATTCAAGGTTTTGTTTAATAGCTTTCTTCATCAACCACACAAATGGATTATACCAATTCAATATGCAAATAATTTCTGCGAGAATTACATCTGTCGTATGTTGCTGATGCGCGTGAACAGATTCATGTTTGATTATATCATCAAGTTCAGCTGAGGAATGTTTTGTTTGATTTACATACACAGCGTTGCCAAATGAAAAAGGCATTATATCTATATCAAGATGATAAATATTTATGTTGAAAACAGTGCTTACCAGTTTTGCATTAGCAGTAACTTTTTTAAAAGACAGTAACTGAATTATAAAATGTAAAAGACAAATAATACTTCCCATTGTAAACACTGAAAGAAATATTGTTGAAAAACTTATTGAACTTTCAGCGGGCACATATTCTGCTCCGGTAATATTAATAGCGGGAATATGATTTATAAATGAAGAATTACTAATGGTTTGCTGATTAATAAAAAGGTCGATACGCAGCATTGGGATCACAAAAGCAAACAGCGCAGTAAACAGTAAATAAAAGCGGTTGCTTTTATAATTTGTAAGCCTGCTTAATACGAGCCAATAAAAAATATATGCTGCTGCATAAACTGCAGATATTTTTAGCATGTATTCCAATAAACTATTCATACAATTATTTTTTGTTTTTGTCTTCAATCATTTCAATAATGTCTTTCAAGTCTTTTGATTTTAATTTTTTCTGCTGCACAAAAAAATTCACCATTTCCTTATAAGAGTTGTTGAAATAATTTCTGATAAAGCCCTGCATAAATTGTTGCTTATAGTTTTCTTCTGTAACAGCAGGCGAATAAATAAATGTGTTACCCAACATTTTACTGTGCACGAAACCTTTCTTCTCTAAATTTTTTACGATTGATGCAATGGTTGTATACGGTGGTTTTGGGTTTGGGAATTCCTGCAAAAAAGTTTTTACTGATCCTTCGCCATATTGCCAGATCACCTGCATTAACGCTTCTTCCTGAACGGTAAGTTTCTCCATCTACGAATTTTTCGTAAAACTACGGGAAATTCGTAATTCAACAAGTTTATTACAACTTTTTTAACTCAGATCAGAACTTTAATAAATGGGAAAATACTTCAGAATTGAAAAGTCTTAAAGTCAATATTCCATCCTTATATACTTCAACTTAAATTTTGCTGAATAATTAAATCAGCGACTGCAGCTGCCAAAGACGCTTCTACATCATTTAAAAATTCTTCTTTCTTAACTTCTTTTTTAGGAGGATTTTGTAAATCAGTTTTGCGTATGTTGGGCGATTGTTGTTTTTCGGCGGGGATTTGTTTTTCAAAAGTTTTTTGCATAGCAATATCGATTTGGGCAAACTTAAAACCTTGAAATATTTACAAATGCAAAAAAGGGTTTCGTAGTAACCCGAAAAGCTTCGAATGGATTTGTTAGAACTACTAAGAATAATATAAATAAAAAAAGCCTCAATCAATTAAAAAGATTAAGGCTTTCAAAGGCTGTAGGGGGAGGATTCGAACCTCCACGGGGCAGTTAGCCAAAATGCAAAGTTTTAGTGGTCAACCCTGGTCGGCCTTACCAAAAGTAACGTCGGCTCTACATTTTGTTTGTCCTGTTATCCCCACCCCCGAGACGAGAGGGCATGTCTGCCAAAGATTTCAACACCCCACAGTATAAAGAACTATAATTTCTTACTGCAATATTAAGGCACATTCACTATTCGATATAAATTTTTCAAGCTAAATTTTAAAATTATAGAAATCATCTGACAAAAAATATACTTAATTAAATATTTTCTAATTTAGTCGTTAATTATGACAGATCATTTAAATATTGACAAACTCGATTTGCAGATCATTCAGGCAATGATGCAAAGTGCAAACATTTCTTATGCAGAACTTGGAAAAAAATTATTTGTATCTGGCGGAACTATTCATGTGCGTATAAAAAAGCTGCAGGAACTTGGCATAGTAAAAGGAACGAAACTTCATATTAATCATAAGTTGTTAGGTTATGATGTAATTGCATTCATTGGTATTTACCTTGAAAAAAGTTCTTTATATGATGTTGTTGCAAAAGATCTGAAAAAAATTCCTCAAATCGTTCGGCTTAATTATACAACAGGAAACTACAGCATGTTTGCTGAAATAGTTTGTAAAGACATTGGCGAATTAAAATTTGTTTTGCATGATGAGCTGCAAAAAATAAAAGGTATTGAACGAACCGATACAATTATATCGCTGGAAGAAAGTTTTTCAAGAGATGTTCAAATGCTTGATAGAAAAAGATAATTATCGCTTGCTTGCAATTAATAAATTCAAATCTGTAAACTTTAAATCGAATCTTTGGCTGATATAAAAATTTGTGAGATGACCTTTATATAAATAAACGCCGTTGCGCAAATTGAAGTTGTGCCATACCATTTCTTCCAAGCCTCCTTCATCACCTGCAGAAAGCAACAGCGGCATCAACACATTACTTATAGCATGACTTGCTGTACGCGCAAACCCACTTGGAATATTGGGCACACAATAATGTATCACACCATATTTTACAAATGTTGGATGTTCATGTGTAGTAATTTCACTTGTTTCAAAACAACCACCCCTATCAATACTTACATCAATTATTACACTACCTGGTCGCATAGCCTGTACCATTTCTTCCGTTGCAACAATTGGTGTTCTCCCACCTTCATTTGTAAGCGCACCAACAGCAATCTCGCAGGTTTTTAATTGCTTGGCAAGAATACGCGGCTCAATAACACTCGTCCAAACACGAATGCCTAAATTATTTTGTAAACGTTTTAAACGATAAACATTATTATCAAAAACTTTTACCGATGCACCCATTGCCAAAGCTGTGCGTGTTGCAAACTCACCAACAACACCTGCGCCAATAATGATAACTTTTGTTGGAGGAATACCACTAATGCCACCCAATAAAATTCCTTTACCACCACTTGTGCTGCTTAAATATTGACCCGCAATAAGCATAACAGCACTGCCTGCAATTTCACTCATGCTGCGCACGATGGGAAATGTGCCGCTATCATCTTTTATAATTTCGAAACCAAGTGCAGTAATTCTTTTTGCCATTAATTTTTCCATCAGACCTTTTTTAATCATGGAAATATTAATGGGTGAAATAATTGTTTGATTAAGTTGCAGAAAAGTAACGTCTTCCTCCATCACCGGAGCGCTTTTAATAAGCACGGGCGCTTTGTAAACTTCTTTTTTATCATGTGCAATATGAGCACCAGCTTCACGAAAATCTTCATCGGAATATTTACTTCCTTCGCCCGCTTTGGTTTCAACAATTACTTCATGCCCATTATTCACAAGCACATTTATTGCTTCCGGAATAAGTGAAATACGATTCTCCTGTAAAACAGTTTCTTTAGGAATGCCAATGGTTAATCTTGCACTTGCATGTTTTATATCGAGCGTTTCTGGCTGAGTTTCAAAACTAATCCCGCTGCTGATGAGTGGTTTATTTGCCGCCATGCTTTAGATTGTGTTCAGTATAAAAATAATCATTAATTGTTTAATGGCTTTGCAATTAATCTTCTTTCAAACTCATTCACAATCTCCAAATTAATTTGCAAGCTGTTTTGCGGAAGTAAACCCGGTGCTTTTTCAGACCATTCAATAAAACAAATATTACCGCTTTCAATGCAATCTTCGCAGCCGGATTGAATAATTTCCATTTTGTCTTTTAGCCTGTACCAATCCATGTGATAAATTATACCTGCAACCGGGCTTTGGTACTCGTTTATAATTGCAAAAGTTGGACTGCTAACTACACTCGTTACTTTTAAAACATCGCAAAGCGCATGTATTAAAGTTGTTTTACCTGCACCCATTGGTGCATGAAATGCCCATATTTTATAATGATGGTTTTGCTGCCAAAGATTGTTTGCAATATTTTTTATTTGCGAGCGATGAAAGTCAAATGTCATACAGAACAATTTTATTTTAATTTTTCATTGTTCTTATGACGCAGTGCGTCACGCATATTTTTCTTTTCAAAATTTTTTTGCAACGCTTCTGTAAGATTCACACCTGTTTGATTTGCGAGACATAATAAAACCCAAAGCACATCGGAAAACTCATCACTTAAGGAATTATTTTTATCGGTTTGCTTAAACGATTGTTCTCCATAAATGCGTACCATAATTCTTGAAAGTTCTCCAACTTCTTCCATTAACATACCAAGATTGGTAAGCTCATTAAAATATCTAACACCAACAGTTGTTATCCATGTATCCACTTGTTGTTGTGCTTCTTCAATTGTCATCAAACAAATTTATTCTTAACTATTATTAATTGTGTGTGGAATTTCCAAAGTAAACGTACTGCCTTTACCCAAAACGCTTTCAACTTTTATTTTTCCTTTGTGTTCATCAATTACAGATTTTACATAACTCATTCCTAAACCAAAACCTTTTACGTTATGCAAGTTACCGGTGTGTGCACGATAAAATTTTTCAAAAATGCGCTTCACTGTTTCTTTACTCATGCCAATGCCGTTATCCTGTATCTGCAGTACAATATATTTTTCGGTGCTGTGTGTAATAATTTTTATTGCAAGATTTTCTTTTGAATATTTTATTGCGTTATCAATCAGGTTAGATATCACATTTGAAAAATGAACTTCATCCACTTCAACCATATCATTTGATGCATTTAAAAGATATTCGATCTTACTATTTTTATCCTGCAGTTGTAACTGAAAATTGTTAGTTACATTATTAATCAATTCGTGCAAATGAACCGGCTTAAAATTTAGTTTGAATTCCTGCTTTTCCATTAATGCAGCTTGCAATATTGTTTCAACATGCCTGTTCATTCGCTTATTTTCTTCTTTAATAATATTGTTGAAGTATTGCCACTTTGCTTTATCGCTATGTACTTTTTCATTTTTTAATGCATCAACAGCAAGTGAAATTGTTGCAAGTGGTGTTTTAAATTCGTGGGTCATATTATTAATGAAATCGCTTTTTATTTCGCTCATCTTTTTTTGATTGACCAATGTTTTGACAGTTATATAAAACGCCGCAATAATGATGGCGGTAAATAAAGCAGAAAAAATAACCATCCAGCCTAATGAATGCCAAACCTGCGCCTTAAAATCTGGTATTAAAATAAACAGATGCTCATTAGGCATTACTCTCTCAAGATCCGTTGCGTTTTCCGGAATGATAGGAATAACAATTTGCCGGAAGTGAACAGTGTCTAAAGATTCTTGTTGAAAGTGGCCGCTCTGAAATTCCACTTCAAAATTGTCTGTGTTTGAAGTAACAGCAAATTCAAAACGCACATTGCTTAAATCTTCTTTTTTAAAAGCCTTTACAAGCATGTCTTTAATTTCTGAAGCAGAATATTTATCAGCAATTGTAGAAGGTCTTATAAAATTAAAGGAAAGATTGTCTGGAAAAGGTTGCAAGCCTGGGCGTTTATTAAAGTCAAATAAATTAGAAGAAGCGCCCTTACTTAAAGCCTCTGATACATCCAAACCAGCTTTATACACTTTATCTATAAAGCGTTCTTGCTGTATTACAAGTTGGTTTTTAAACCAGTTAACCTGAATAACGATTATGCCTATCAGCGAAAGAGAGATCAAAACAATTATTACAGGAAAAATCTTCTTCATTTAAACAAAGATATTTTGTATATGTGCAAGTGAAAAATACATAAAAACCTTTACCAGCAATTTAACTGCAATATTTTTTAAGCCCGATGTATTTAATTTTATTATTGCAACTTTACAATATGGAAAACTTACAGTCTGGTATTTTGCTTATTGCCGATCCATTTTTAAAAGATCCGAATTTTTCAAGATCAGTCGTTTTTTTATGTAATCATAAGGATGATGGAAGTGTTGGTTTCGTGCTCAATAAAAAATCAGAATATGTAATTGGTGATTTACTTGCAGATCTTGAAGGTTGTAATTTTCCTGTTTATTATGGCGGACCTGTTCAACAAAATACAATTCACTTTTTACATAGGTGTCCGGGCTTAATAACAGGAGGAGAAGAAATTATAAATAATATTTATTGGGGCGGCGAATTCGATGAAATGATTTCACTTTTAAAAAATAATAAAATTAATGAAGATGACATCCGTTTATTTTTAGGTTATAGCGGCTGGAGCAAAGATCAATTAGAAGATGAAATAGAAGAGAAAAGCTGGCTTATTACGTATGGTTCTGGAAAATTAATTTTTATTAATGATGTAAAATCTACCTGGGCTGAAGCGATAAAACAATTAGGCGGCAAATATGAACAGTTGATACACTACCCCACTGATCCGCAGTTAAACTAATTCAAAAAAAAAGTCCCGCAAAACGGGACTTTATAAATTAATTATTTCTAATTGAATTATTGGTCTGTAACCTGGAAGGTTATGTTTTGTTTTTGACGATAAATCACATTTCTTCCATTCTGTATTGCAGGAGTCCATTTAGGACCTTTTTGAATAACCCTCACTGCTTCTGCAGCACAACCATATCCCGGATCATTCAGTGCTTGAACTTGCGAAATATTTCCATTCTTATCAACCAAAAAAGAAACTGTTACTGTATAGTTACCCGGCGCTGCTCCATTATCTGCAGGCGTTTGATTATTTAAATTACGCTCTAAATATTTACGCCATGCATCCGGGCCACCAGGAAACTTAGCTTCAACCTGTACGCTTGTAAATTCTTTATCGTAATCCTGATTGTCTGTTTTAGGAGCTGCAACCTGACCCGTACCTTTTTCTTCAACAGGCGGTGCAACCACATCTGATTTGTCTCCTTCCTGGTTAAACGCACCAATCTTTGTATCCTCTAGTTTTTCCTGTTCAGGTGGTTTCTCCTCAGGTTTTACTTCCTCATCTTTTACAATCTTTGGAGGAGTAAATTTTGTAACCTCAACCTTAGGTGGCTCTTTTGGTGGCGGCGGTGGTGGTGGAGGTGGTGTTTCCTTTGGCTGTTTTATATTTTCGAGTTGCACATCCTGCACATTCATTTTTGGCGGAGCATGAGAACCAACTGTTTTTGCAACAACAGTAATTATAGATATTATAAGACAAATGGCAAGCATAATAATAATTGCTCTTATCATGCGCTTATTATAAGCTTTACGTAGTTCATACGCGCCATATTCTTTATTCCTCCCTTCAAAAAGAATATCAAGAAAATCCGAACTCAATATTTTATTTGCTTCCATTAAAATTTATTTAATATTAGATGCATAATAATTTAGTTTCCATAAATGTTATTTCGCACCTGCTGCCGGCGTTGTAGCAGCGTCCGTTTGAGGTGCCGGTTCTCCTTCGGTTAACCTTACATATTTGTCTTCAACCGGAGAAATATCAACAACAGCATATCGCTTTACAACGTTGATGCTCATTTCATCTAAAATATCGATGAAGTTTTTATAAGTGCTCTCATCATTCGGTTTAATTACAACAACAAGATTTGTATCTGCCTGTTGCTTTTTTCTTATAATTTCATCTCTTATGTCTTTAAAATTAGAAGCTTTGAAATTAGATCCATCAGGCGCCAACTCGCCTTCATAATAAAAAACATTGTTGTCTTTACCTAATAAAATAGTAAGTGCACCAGATTGTTTTATTTTATTTTGATCTTCCGGTTTTACTTTGTCATCAGGCAACGCCAAATGCATTGCAGTTGCACGAGTGATAGTAGTAGTAAAAACAAAAAAGGTAATTAATAAAAATCCAAGATCAACCATTGGTGTAAGGTCAACTCTTGTAGATAATTTTTTTCCTTTTTTTACGCCTGGGCCTTTTTTCTTGTGTCCACCACCCGAGGTATCCATTTCAGCCATATAAAAAAATTTTTTTGATTAACAATTACATTTGTTCAGCCTTCCCGCTCATATTTAGTTTATAAAGATCAGTGCCTTGCGGAACATTCGCCTGGTTTGTTACCATTTGAAATTTGAACTGATCATTCTTCTTAAATGCCGTAAGAATATTTTTAAACACTGGATACTTAGCCACATTATCGCCTTTTAAAACTAAATCCATATGCCCGCCCTGGTAAGCATTTACCGCAGCACGTATCCATTCAATCATCTGATTGTTTGTTGTATCCTGGGTAGGTATGCCTTGCAACACTTTACTGTTTATCTGGTCAACCGGTAAATGTGCTTGTTGCTTTAACTGTGCTAAAGGCACTCCAATAAAAGGTTGGGCAGTTAATGTAGCGATTTCTCCGGATGAAAGCCCCAAATTATTTCTTTGGTTAACATCCTGAAGCATTGCTTGTTTTTTTTGCCTGTCATCAGCATCATCTCCAAGAGATAAATAAACTTTTCCGTCTTTATCCAAAGAAATTATAACTATGTTTTTATCAGGTACAAACTTAGGAGCCACAGAGGTGGGCGTTGAAATTGGAACCGCTTCAGAAGGCTTCGGCTTGGTAGTTAATATAAAGAAAGATAAAAGCAGGAATGCTACATCGCACATCGCTGTCATGTCAACAATCGTACTTTTTCTTGCAATTTTCGCTCTTCCCATTTTCTAAATTTTAATTTCTATATTAGATTCAATTACATTAAAATTCCACAAAAAGAAATTGCATTATTTATAGTTAGATGCAAAACTTTGTGTTAAAGTAAATCCTGATTCATCTATACCATATGTAATTGCGTCGATCTTAGTTGTAAACACATTATACATAATAATAGAAATTGCTGAAGTACCGATACCTAAAGCCGTATTATACAAAGCCTCCGAAATACCTTGAGACAAGTGCGTAGATGCATCACTACCGCCGGTTTCTGCCAGCGATGCAAATGAACGGATCATACCTATTACTGTTCCTAATAAACCCATCAATGTAGCTACAGACGCAATCGTAGAAAGAAACACAAGATTCTTTTCAAGCATAGGCAATTCGAGTGCTGTTGCTTCTTCTACTTCTTTTTGAATATTTAAAACTTTTTGTTCCGTTGTAAGTTCTGTGTTTGCGATCATCTCCTTATACTTA
>DASZUY010000422.1:0-10472 GCA_035547495.1 Parafilimonas sp.
GGTTCCGTCTGTTTTCCAGAGTTCATTATGGTACATGGAAAAATAGACGATATTTTTATTTGTTGTAAGTCCTGATATTCCTGTACCCTGCGTTAACAGTACAGCGCTGTTTGCTTTTGTTTTCCAAAGCTGGGTTCCACCGGCTCCTGTTACAAAGAGAACCGTTGAATCAATATTGCCGAAAGTTTTTTTATTGCCTGGAAAGTATTGTTCCGGCAGCGTGGTTCCTTCCCTGCCCGGAGTTATGTCTTTCACAATTTTGGAAGAATCACCATCTGTTGACCAAAGTTCGTTGCCATATTTAAGGTTGGCTGCTTCAAAATATAAACGGCCCGATGAAGTATGGAATTGAGAAATCGTTGTTTTAAGACCGCTTAAAGATCCGGGCTGTATGTCGGTAACACGCGTTGTATTGCCCTCAGCTCCGTTTGTAACCCACAATTCATTTCCGTTTTGCGGTGTGTAGGCAATAAAATAGATTTTATTTTTAAACGGGGTTATTCCCCAGTACAGTGCGCCATCCGATGTACTGCTCTGATTTATGTCTTTTAGCAGGCTGGCGTTACCAACAGTACCATCGGATGTCCAGAGCTCATTCCCGTTGATGCCATCGGTTGCAGAAAACAGGATTTTATTATTTAACCCGGTGAAGCCCGAAGCATACGAGCTATAGATACCGCTATAAATGTCTTTTACCAATACAGTGCCTGTAGTAGAACCGTCGCTTCTCCACATTTCATATCCCTTACCTGCGGTGTATGCATCAAAATAAAGTATGCCATTGATCACTGCCAGGTTTTGTACAGGTGGTAAATTTCCTGTTCCGAAACTCTTAATCATGAGTGTTCCGCCGGATGTGCCATCACTCTTCCATAAATCGGTATTGCCAGCTGTATTGGTTACGAGGAAAAATACAGTATTACCGGCAGCAGTAAACAATGATAAGTCAGAGCTGTCCTTTCCCGGTGTAATATCCTTCACAAGGTATGTGCCTGCGTCCATTCCATCAGAACGCCATAATTCCGTTCCGTGTGTTTGATCAGTAGCGGTAAAATAAGCAATGCCATTTACATCTGTGAAATTAAGCGGATAAGAACCTGCAGCAGGGTTAATCGCCTTAATGAGATGTGTGCCTTGTGGTGTGCCGTCTGATACCCATGGCTCATGATCAACTCCCATAAAAAAAAATTTATTGCCCACAGCTGCTGATGTATTGGACCCCATGACTATATCGCCGCCAGTCAGGCGAATAGTACCGGCAGCTGTACCGTCTGAAGCATAAAGACCGCTTAAAGAATCTATGCCCGTAGCGTAATAGTAAACAGCTTTACCATTTACGTTGCAGATGGCATTTACGCTTGAATAACCGTTACCAGGCACTACATCCTTTACTACAACTGTTCCTGCGCCAGTGCCGTTTGATTTCATTAGCTCATTGCCGGCAGAGGGAGTGGTTGCCGAAAAAAACAAAGTGCCGTTGATATCGGTAAAATAACCTAAGCCGGAATTACCGGTTCCCGGCATCAAGTCTTTAACCAATACTGTACCCGCCGGCATTCCGTTTGTACGCCAAAGTTCAGCACCATGAATACTATCGCTGCCAATGAAATAGACATATTTTCCGGAAGTAACAAACTTTGATGGAGATGAGCTTTTTGCCGTTCCGTCTATGTTTTTCAGCATATACGTACCTGCTGAAGTGCCGTCGCTACGCCAAACTTCATTGCCATTAATACCATCGTTCGCAGCGAAATATGCGACGTTGTTTAATACTGCAAACGGAGAGTTGTAACCGATTGAATAAAACACGTTACTATTCGTTGGTGATCCGTCTTTTGAATTATTTACATCCTTAACCATGTAAAAATTTTGCGCTTGCAGCGAGTAAGCCATTAGCAGGATGCAATAAAGCATTGCAGCGATTTGTTTTCGAGTTGAATTCATAAGCAATTAATATGACGTAAAGATAATGATTAGCTGTTGTTATATGGGCTTTTATACGCCGTGGTAGTTTTGATGTCCCGCATCATCTCGCCAAAGCGAACGAAACGGTGTCAGGCTTTACAGCACGATGATAAATTTTATCGGGCTAAAAATTCATATCATGAAAATATGAGCCAGGCGTCTTGCACCTTCTTACTGCACTATGAATTTGCTGTTTAAGAATGAATTGCCCCTGTTATAAACAGGAGGAACAGATTTTTCTCATAAAATGATTTATTTAGTTTGATTAAAATAAGTGGACCGCAAAACTGTATTGGGTGCCAGATTACTTTCAGGAAGGTATTCTTATTCTTCTATATAAAAAACAATAATAAATGTATGAGCAGTTGACAATGGACAATTGACAATGAACAGTTGACAATTGATTTAGCGTTTGCCTGTTTATAACAAACAAGAGTAAGATGAAAGATGGCAGGTACTTAAAGTGCCTGCCATCTTATTGTTTAACATCATTCCTATTCACTGATCAGCACATGCTGATTTGCTAATAAAATGCATGCTGTTATTCTTTATTCAGCCGTAAGGTTTGCTTCCGGTTTTTTTCATCGGTAATGGTAATTAAATACATACCGCTTGCATAATTGTTTACATCAAGCTGAATACTATTTGCACCTTTATTGGCAACACCCGTTTTTGTTTGTAAGATATTTCCTGCCATATCTGTAATGGTAATTGAATATTTTCCTTCCGCATTAAATGAAAGCGTTGCATTTGTTTTTGCAGGATTGGGATAAACAGCAATAAATGAATGATCATTCATTTTTGAAGCGATCGCATTGTTGCCTGCATTGTAATAAACGGTATCGCTGTAAAGTGTTAGTGCAGTTGCAACAGAGTTTGTTACGGTAACAGAATAATTACCACCGTGTGATGGCGTAAACGTTGAATCACCGGTAATGGTTGCAACCAGCATTGAACCTTTATACCATTTAAAAGTATCGTACATTAATTGATATGAACCACCGGTATAAACGGATAGGGTATTGCCATTTTTATGTATTGGAATATTTGCCTGTGGAGCGTAAACAGTATTATTATCTTTAGCATTTGTCATTATATCCCCAAAAACAAACCGGTTATTTTGTATATAAAAACGCCCATCTCCAAGTGAGATAAAATCCGGAGTTTTTCCGTTAAGCTGATTATTATCCAAATGGAAAATGAAAAAGTAAACCTTACCAAATTCAGAAGGAATCTTTCCGCTTAATTGATTATGATCTAAATATAGATCAGCCTGGTATTTGTAAAGCTTAAATAGACCAGATGGAATGGTACCGCTTAACTGGTTGTTAGCTAAATCTAAATAGCCAAGATTAGCCAGGTTACCAAGTTTTGCCGGTATGCTGCCGGTTAATTGATTATTTGCTAAATCTAAATAACCAAGCTTGGTGAGATTGCCCAATTCCTGCGGAATATTTCCGGTTAATTGATTATTGTACAGGTATAAAACCCTAAGATTTTTCATATCACCAAGTTCAGGTGGAATGCTGCCGGATAATTGATTATTGTACAAATATGCAGTAGTGAGATTTTTCATATTGCCAAGTGCCGGCGGTATACTGCCGCTCAACCGGTTATTATATAAATATAGCTCACTTAGATTCGAAAGATTTCCTAATTGAGACGGTATATTACCATTAAGCAGGTTATTATTCAACTTTAAATCGTGCAGTTTACTAAGCTTACCCAACGCAGCAGGAATACTACCGCTTAATTGGTTATACTTTAAGTTGAGATGATAAATACTGGAGAGATTGCCGAGTTCCGCCGGTATACTGCCGCTTAATTTATTGTATCTTAAATTTAAATGTTCAAGCATATTAAGATTCCCTAATTCAGGCGGTATGCTTCCACTCAGTTTGTTACGGCCTAAATCCAACGTTATAAGCTTGGAGAGATTTCCTAACTCCGGCGGAATACTTCCGCTTAACTGGTTTTTATACAAAACTAAGGTTGTAAGGCTCGCAAGATTGCCTAATTCAGATGGAATACTCCCGCTTAATTGATTAGAAAATAATATCAAGCTGTTCAATTTTGTAAGGCTGCCCAGCTCATTGGGAATGCTGCTAGTTAAAATATTTCCACGTAGGTTTAAATGTTTGAGCATTGCAAGATTGCCCAGCGCTACAGGAAGGCTACCCCTCAGGTAATTACGTGGAAGGGATACAGAAACAACCCGGCTATTTGTTTCCATTATTCCAAACCAGGTTGATACAGGATTTGTTGTTAGCCAATTTGTTTTTTTATACCAATGCGGTCCATCAGTACTATTATACAAATCGACCAACGCAAGCGAATCGCCTACATTTACCTGTGCTTTTAGAAAACCAGGTTTACAGACAGAGATTGCAACAAAAAAGAAAACGGGAGTGAAGATCTTTTTCATAAAATGGATTTAAGTGGTTAAGAAAAATTGTGAAGTGCATTAAAGGTATGTAAACGAATTAAAGCAGCGTACAAAAAATGCCCGGCAGTTAATTGCCCGGCATTTTGATTTATAGTTATCAATGTTAAGTTATTCTTTATCCAGTCGCAAAGTTTGCTTGCGGTTTTTCTCATCTATAATAGTAATTAAATACATACCACTTGCATAATTGCTTACATCAAGCTGAATACTATTTGCACCTTTATTGGCAACACCCGTTCTTGTTTGTAAGATATTTCCTGATAGATCTATAATGGTTAACGTATATCTTCCTTCCGCATTAAATGAAACGGTTGCATTTGTTTTTGCAGGATTGGGATAAACAGAAACCAATAAATTTTCATTATTGATTTGAGAAGCGATTAAATCATCTGCAACAACATAATTAATGGTATCGCTGTGAAGCCTAAGTTGCTTTGCGATAGAGTTAATAACTATAACATTATACGAGCCATTTTCTGTTGGTGTAAAAGTAGAATCAGCAATTTTGGTTTGATATAGTTCCCCGTTTTTGTACCACTTAAAAGTATCATAAGCTAATTGATCTGAGCCGCCGGTATAAACCGATAGAATGTTCTCATTTCTATGCATAGGTATATTTGCCTGACCATAATAAAACGAGTTTTTAAAATACCTTTGAACATACATCATTCCGGCAAACGTGAACTTATTATTTACTAAAAGAAGTTCAGTTGAATAATAACCACCATCACGATACCAGGAAGGGCGAAGCTGAATAACATTGCCACTTAGCTGATTATCACTTAAGTTTAAAGTTATAAAATAATTTTTTTGAAATCCGTCAGGAATGCTTCCGGTTAGTTGATTATTATTTAGATAAAGTTGCTCAAGGTTTATAAGCTTGCCAAGTTTTAAAGGTATTTTGCCAACTAAGTTATTGTAGCTGAGGTTTAAGTAGGTAAGTTTAATGAGATTACCAAATTCCGGAGGTATTTTGCCAACTAAGTTATTATGGTCTATATCTAAGTAAGCAAGATTAACGAGATTGCCAAATTCCGGAGGAATTTTGCCACCAAATTTATTATACCCTAAGTTTAAGGAAGTAAGATTAGTAAGATTACCCAGGAAAGATGTATTTCCCCAGAAATCATTTAAACTTAGATTTAAGTTAGTAAGGTTAATAAGATTACCCAGGAAAGATGGAACATTCGCTTTAAAGTGATTTTCACTTAAATCCAAAAAATTAAGGTTGACCAGGTTACCTAAAAAAGAGGGAATAGTTCCTTTTAGATTACAATTGCTTAAACACAAACGGGTAAGATTGGTAAGATTGCCTATTTCAGGTGAAATACTGTCACCAAAGTTTGCACCGAACAAATTTAGATCGCTAAGATTTGAAAGGTTACTGAATGAAGCCGGAATACTTCCGGCTAAATCACGAAAATTGCTTAAATCAATAGCCGTAACTTTATTATCCGTTACCGTTATTCCAAACCATGTCGATACCGGCGTATTTGTTTGCCAATTAACATTTGTACTATTATTAAAATCAACGAGCGCCAAAGAATCCTGCACATTTACCTGTGCTTTTAAAGAATCTGGTTTAGAAATAGTGAGTGCCGCAAATAAAAAAAAGGGAGTGAAGATCTTTTTCATAAAATGGATTTAAGTGGTTAAGAAAAATTGTGAAGTGCGCTAAAGGTATGTAAACAAATTAAAGCAGTGCACAAAAAATGCCCGGCAACATTAATTGCCGGGCATCTTAATTTAATTGTTACGGATATTACATTATTCCTTATTCAGTCGCAAGGTTCGCTTCCGGTTTTTCTCATCTATAATAGTAATTAAATACATACCACTTGCATAATTGCTTACATCAAGCTGAATACTATTTGCACCTTTATTGGCAACACCCGTTCTTGTTTGTAAGATATTTCCTGATAGATCTGTAATGGTTAACGTATATCTTCCTTCCGCATTAAATGAAAGCGTTGCATTTGTTTTTGCAGGATTGGGATAAACAGCAATAAATGAATGATCATTCATTTTTGAAGCGATCGCATTGTTGCCTGCATTATAATAAACGGTATCGCTGTAAAGTGTTAACTGAGTGGCAACAGAGTTTGTTACGGTAACAGAATAATTACCACCCTGTGATGGCGTAAACGTTGAATCACCTGTAATCGTTGCAACCAGCATTGAACCTTTATACCATTTATAAGTATTGTCTTGCAAAGCATTTGCGCCACCGGCATACACAGAAAGTGTGTTTCCATTTTTGTTCAAAGGAATAGTTGCCTGCGGAGCATATATTGCGACGGGAATATTTTGTGCAACATTCTCCATGCCTGCAAATGTGAATTTATTGTTCTGTAATAACAGTGCTGATAAATAATGAAGATTGTTTAAAGACAAAGGAATGCTGCCACTAAGCTGGTTATTGTTTAAATACAATTTTGAAAGATCGTGCAACGAACCTAACGAATTAGGAATACTTCCTGTTAATTGATTGGATGAAAGATCTAATTCCTGCAACCTGGTAAGTTTCTGTAAGAATGCAGGAATATTCCCCGTTAGTGTGTTATTGCCTAAATAAAGAATACTGAGGTTTGTAAGATTGCCGAAAGAAGTTGGAATTTTTCCGGTAAGATGATTACCCGACAATTCAAAAAAAGCAAGATTAACAAGATTACCCAACGCATAAGGAATATTTCCGGTAAACTGGTTATAACTCAAATTAAAGTCTTTAAGATTTACCAGGTTACCCAATGAAGAAGGAATGGTTCCTGTAAATTGATTTCTTAATAAAATTAAATATTGGAGATTAGAAAGATTGCCTAAAGCAGCCGGAAGGTTTCCGCTAAGCTTATTAAAAGATAAATCTAAGGTTTGTAGTTGTGCGAGGTTGCCGAGTGAAGATGGAATTGTATCACTTAGGCTGTTATCATTTACATCTAAAGTAACCAGGTTTATTAAGTTACCAATTTGATGCGGTATTCTTCCTGTCAGTTTATTTGTTTGTAATTGCAGGTATTTAAGATGTACAAGCTTACCTATTTGAAATGGAATATTGCCAGATAATTTATGATCGAATGCAAAATTTAAATTCGTGAGCTCGGTAAGATCACCAATGCTTGCCGGTATTTTTCCATTCAGATTATTGTAAGGCAAATTAATGCCTGTAACACGACCTGCTATTATAGTTATGCCATACCATGTTGAAACCGATGCGCTGGTTAGCCAGTTGGTATTACCATTCCAGTGTGCGCCGTCGGTGCTGTTATATAAATCAACCAGTGCAAGTGAATCATTTGTATTAACGGGCAGTTGCACGGCAATTGTATCACTATATAATGTAAGTTTTGTTGCAACCGAATTTGTAACAGCAACAGAATACCTGCCGCTTTCCGTTGCTGTAAAGGTTGAATCACCTGTTATGGTTGCAACCAGTGTTGAGTCTTTATACCATTTATAGGTATTATCCTGTAAAGCATTTGCACCACCGGCATACACAGAAAGTGTATTGTTGTTATTATTTAATGCAATACTTCTTTGCGGCCAATAACCAGCGAATGGAAAACTTTGAACTATATTTTCTAAACCTGCAAACGTAAACGCATTAAATTCAAGATGCAGATCAGATAATTTAGTGAGATGATTTAGCGGTGGTATGGTTCCGCTCAACCTGTTAAATGATAAATCCAGGTTTTCGAGGTTTATGAGTTTATTTAAAGAAGCAGGAATATTTCCTTTTAAAAGTGATCCTGCTACATTCAACCATTTCAGTTTGGTAAGATTACCAATGGAACCAGGGATAGTGCCACTTACATTATCTGAATATAAATACAGCGTTTCAAGATTTTTCAGATTACCAATTGACGAGGGAAGATGACCGTTGAAATCATTGCAAAAATAAATAGCCAATGATTGAAGTGCGGTAAGATTACCAATGGACGATGGAAGCGCACCTTTTACGCCATAGTTCGCGGAAAATGTTTTTAACGCGGTTAAATTTCCAAACGATTCGGGAATTCGCCCGTTGAGCCCGCTGTTGGTAAGATCAATACCGGTAACCCTGTTCCCATCTACCGTTACGCCTGTCCATGTAGAAACGGGCGCAGCGGTTAACCAGTTATTCGGCTGCCACTTTGGTCCCTTGGTGCTATTGTAAAGGTCTACCAGCGCCAGCGAATCCTGCTGGTTTATCTGCGCACGAACAATATTTGTTTTTAAAAGAAGAAATAAAAAAGTAAATAAAACGGCAGTAAAAATCTTTTTCATAAAGAAGGATTAAGATGAAAGAATGAGGAATTGTTTTACAATGTAAAAATAAAATTTTAATGTACGTATGGCTTTCCATTTTTTTGATATGCGGATTGAAAATTTGTGAAGCCAGGAAAAACGGTTAATGAATAGCAGAAGCTATTTGCTGATAGCTGATAAGTATACGTTAGCGGACTGATTGCCGGTAAACTGTGTCAGAGCCAGTATCAACTGTCGAGTGTAAGACAATGAACGGTCAACAGTTACAACGGAGCATGAAGAAGCTCAATAGCCGTTGGCTTAGCTGCAAGGAAGAAATTTTGATACAGCAGGCAATTCAATCAAAATTATTAGAGCACCGGCTCCAATACAGGCATAATTTTTTCAGCAATACCATAAACGTTAGTATGAGTTCTGCATTTGTAAAAGAAACGGAAGAACAATGGCTGCACGATGTTTCACCCACATTAAATGCATTGGTTGTTTATCTTACAAGAGAAAACAATGGTGTGCATGTGTATGAACGCAGCAGTTATATGGATAACAAACTCGGAAGAATGGTGCATATAATGAGTAATGGCGGCAGTTATACCAAAGATGAAGAAGGCAGGTGGAGGATGATATAGAATGATTATTTTTTCAGCGGTAATAGGGATTAACTTTTCGCTTGCCAAAGCCGGGGCATCTTGTGCCGATAAGATCAGGGTTTCTTGAATTTAAAAATGATTTATAAGAAAGTGTTAGCTCAAAACCACCGCGTGCCTGTGATGCAACACTCAGCTTGCTTATATTCACATCATAGCTGGCACCGATCGTAAACTTTGATAATTCTAATTGTACAACAGGAATGATCGCATCATTCCAGCGGTATAACAGGCCACCGGTTATTGACTGGTCGCCATCCGACTGGAAAAACGCATGATTATACATCACACCAAATTGTGCTGTATTAATACCAACCCTTTTAAAACTGCTGGTGTATTGATCGAAGTAATCAGCATAAAAGATCAATTCATTTTCATCGCCAATGGCGTTTGATAAGCCTGCATTTAATGCGAGCTTTTTATTCAGCATGATTTTACTGCCGTCAAAAAAACCAACAGAGGGATTGGTTAAATGAAACAAGCCTGCACCCACATAATAATCCACATTATCATTTAAAGAGCTTTTGTAGGTAACGCCTGCGGAAAGATCAAAATAATTTACGCTCGTTTTATTAAAGGTTTGACTTGAATAAGGCAATACACTAAAACTGCCATCACTGTTTGCAACGAACTGGTCATTCAACACGAGTTTGGTGGGATCAAATCTTTGCTGCATCACACCCGCCATAAAAGCAAAAGATAAAAAAGAATTCTCTGCTGTCCTGATACTGATATTTTCTGCGGGCAGGATCTGCGTGGTGCTGAATTCTGATGTGCCTGCTACATCTCTGAACAGTTCTAATCCAAATGTGCTGGTAACATCAAGGTTCATTACCTGTAGAGGAAATTTTATTTCTGAACTCAAACCAAATGTGCGGTAAGGAATGGTTACGCTTTGCCATTGATTCCGGTAAGATGCAGTGAAGCGTACATCGCCATTAAAGATGCCGGCTAATGCAGGATTGCGTAATAAAGGTTGTTCATAGAATTGAGAGAAACCAATATCCTGTGCAATAACTTCTTTATTGCACACTGCAGGCATCGTAAGCAGTAACAACCATCGTAAAATCTTTTTCATCAATGTAGCATCATTTAATTGTCTTTGTTTGCAGTGCAATAATTTACGTCGTTCTTGCCCTTCGCTTTTGGAGAAGCCTGCCTGTCGGCAGACAGGG
>DASZUY010000423.1:0-12873 GCA_035547495.1 Parafilimonas sp.
ACCTCCATCAGTTGTTTGCTGAATACTGTGTAAATATGGCTCCTCATACGCTGATCCGCCAAGCGATTTTTGCCACTCGATATTTCCAGTGGAATCTAATTTTACAATCCAGTAATCAGCGCTCCCGTGATTACCTGTTACATCTCCATTGTTTGAATAACTAAAGCCTGCAACAATGTAACCACCATCAACGGTTTGTTGAATGATGTTTGCGCGTTCAAAATCAGAACCACCAAGTGATTTTTGCCATTGAATATTGCCTGAGGCGTCTAATTTTAAAACCCAATAATCAGCACTTCCATGATTACCTATTACATCTCCATTGTTCGATGCAGCATAGCCTGCAACAATGTAACCACCGTCTGTAGTTTGCTGAATGCTGTTTGCAACGTCGTTTAAACTCCCACCATACGACTTTTGCCATTGAATATTTCCGAAAGCATCCGTTTTCACAATCCAATAATCACTATTCCCATGATTATTTGTTACATCTCCATTATTCTTGGAATAAGTATTGCCTGCTATAATATACCCACCATCTTTTGTTTGCTCGATACTATTTGCATATTCCTGCTGGTTGCCACCATAAGTTTTTTGCCATTGCAAAAAAGGTGTTTGTTGTTGTGCCCTAATATTAATGCATAAAGTTGTTATGTACAGTAAGGCAAATAAAGTTTTTTTCATAACATGATTTTTAGTTGAAAAATGTTTTGAAGGTATATGTGATTAATACTGTAAACAGTGATTTAAATCACGCTCGTTTCTGATATTGAGCATTGATATTAAGCGCAGATCTATTAATAAAAAAACCCGCTGAAAACTCAGCGGGTTTCGTTTTGCATAAGGCAGCTTGTTTTATTTCGCAACTACAATTTTTGCATTGCCAACCAGTTCACCATTTTCATTTATTATTTTCAGATAAAAAACACCTTTTGCAAACTGGCTTACATTTACCTGCTTGCCATTTAAGGCATTTGCGCTTATTAATCCGGAACTCCAGATTGCTTTTCCGTTTGCATCATACATTGAAGCATTCACTTTTGACGGTGTATTATCATTATAGTGTATTACAAAGAAACTGGTAGCAGGATTTGGTAATATCATTACTGTGCCATGATTTGTTATACCATTTGCACTTGAATTTTCTTCATCACTGTTAGCACCTGCAAATAGAGATGCAGCCGTTGTAAAGTTTGCTGTATCACTAAATGCACTTTGTACAATTTGACCATTGGCAGAATCTGCTGTTGCAACTTTCCATGTATACGTTGTATTTGCTTTAAGGCTCGTTAACAGCAAACTGTCTACATTGCCCTTGGTTTTTTTGCTTGTCCATGTTGAGGTGCCTTGTTTTCTGTAATTGATCACAAAGTATTTTGCGCAATCTTCTGCTGCCCAATTAAGCGTGGCTTTAGCCTTTGTTATACCTGTTGTTGTAAGACCCGTAGGAACGGCTTCAAGCGTAACTGTATCACTTGTTCCATAAGCATTGCCTGTAGCGCCGTCTGCAAAAGCGGTAGCATAATACACACCTGTAGGTAAGGTATCAAACAAAGCGGCTTTTCCTTTTGCAACAACAATTGGCTTGCCGTATGCAATTCCAAATCTGTATAGTTGTACCGTGCTTGGACTATTAGGATTTGTATTCGATATGGTGTAACTTATATGGTTGGTATCCGCACAACCTGCGGCTTTTGTATAGCTGCTGGTTACAATCTTTGCGATTTTCTGTTGATAGAATGACGGATTAATACTGTAAGCTTCAAATTGACCGTTGTAGTATTCATATACTTTAACGTAATAGTAGCCCTGGCTAAGGGAATTCAATGTAATAGTATTTGCACTTGAGCTACTATAATACTGACTGAACAATGGTGAAGAAGCAGTATCCCTATAAACCTGTATCCATGTAGGGTTAATACCGCCATCACTTATATGTGGCAAAAGCTTAAACGTAATCGTCATGGAGCCATTATTAGCACCTGTATAATTTATTTTTGTCCAATCAACAGTGTCTCTCTTGTTATCATAATAAAAATCAATATGCCCCCCATTGCTGAGTCTTGCAAGGAGTGTAGATGCTTGTTTTGCATATTTGTTTGGTTCATGATCATTGCTATTATAACCAGTTAATTTATTTTTTAAGGTATATGGTGCAAATTGTCCATTATAATAACAGAAGACTTTTACATAGTAAGTGCCCTTACTAAGTCCATCGACATTGTAGTTGAAATCTCCTGGAGTATAAGCCTGGTGTAATAAACTAGTGCCATCATTATCATACAAATTAAACCAGACATTTGTGCCATTGGGTATGGAAAGACTTAAATTAATGTTTCCATCGGCATTTGTTACCAGTTTATATTCATCAACGGAATCGCGGTGATTATTATAATAATAATCAACATGCCCTGTAACACTTCCGTTTAGCGGTAAAGTAAGTGCGGTAGCTTTTGAGCTGTCTGGTTCTGCATCATTCGCCTCAGTTGGTTTAAATAAGCTGTCTGCCAAAGTATATGGCGCAAATTCTGAAGTATAATAAGTGTTCACCCTTATATAATAAGTACCGGCAGCAAGACCATCCTGGTTTACCACCACAGCAGAGCCTGAAGTATATCCGCTGGCGATAGGTGTCTTTGCATCGTTATCAAATAAATAAGCCCAAACATTTTGTCCGTTTCCAGATGTCATTGTAATACGAAGCCGTCCGTCACCATTAGTAGTTACTTTATACCAGTCAACACTATCCTTATGGTTTTTGTAATAATAATTTATATGCCCTTGTTTGCTTCCGTTTAATGGCAAGGTTAAAGCCTGTGCTCTCGTGCTGTCTGGTTCTGTATCATTAGAAATCGAGGGCGTAAATAAACTGTCTGATAAAGTATAAGGTGCAAATTCAGTAGTATAATAAGTGTTCACTCTTATATAATAAGTACCTGCTGCAAGACCATCTCTGTTTACCACTACAGCGGAACCGGACGTATAGGCTCCTCCTAATTGAGTAGTTCCGTCATTATCGTACAAATATGCCCATACATTCTGGCCATTTGCAGATGTCATCGTCAAACGAAGTCTTCCATCTGCATTAGTAGTTACTTTATACCAGTCAACAGAATCCCTGTGATTTTTATAATAATAGTCTATATGCCCTGTTGTACTTCCATTTAATGTTAAAGTTAGTGCCTGTGCACGTGTACTGTCTGGCTCTGTATCGTTTGCCTGCGCCGGTTTTGTAAGCGTGTTGGAAATGGTGTATACAGGCATTTGACCTGAAAAATAAGGGTATATTTTAATGTAATAAGTGCCGGTAGCTAAACCATCCACGCTATAAGAGGAAGTGCCGGCTGTATATTCCTGGTGCAACAACGTTGTACCATCATTATCATACAAGGCATAATAGCAATTTAACCCATTGGATACGGCAAGAGTGAGATTTAGTTTGCCATCGCCATTGGTGGTTACTTTAAACCAATCCACATCGGTTGCGGTACCGATGGTGCCGGAATTACTTCCATTTAGTGAAAGCGTATTTGCCTGTGCCTTTGTATCGTTCGGCTCGGTTTCATTTGCTTTAACTGAGTTATACATAAAGCCGCAGCACAGTAAAGTAATGAGTAAAAGTTTTTGTTTCATTGTACAGATTTTATTGTTTGATTAAAGGATAAGTAAGTTTATTTAAGCATGATTAGTTTTGGTATTATGAAGTAAGTTTAATTTTTATTGATGAATTTTATTATTCTGCAAGTGTGTTTTAATACTTGATAAGAGTAGCATTTTACTTGACCAAACTAAAATCAAACAGCACGAATAATACAGCCAGTAAAGCTTTCTCTCGCATAAATAGAAATTTTGATTTTTATAATGAGGTCATTTTCATTTTCAGAAGAACCACATTTCAGTTAATTGTAAAAAGCAGTCTTTTACATATCAAATGTATAATGATGTTGATAACAAAGTCAATACCCAACGTTGGGTAAATTTATTCAAGAAGGCTGAAGTGCTTTACCGGCAAGTGTTTCAGAAGTTCCGGTACTTGTTTACGTTAAGATATTGTGTTCCTTCACAAATTGTATTAATGAAGCTTCACCTTTCGTTTGCGTTTTACGATAAATGTTTTTTCGATGGGTTTCCACGGTACGCTCACTTATAAAAAGTGTATCGGCAATTTGTTTATTGCTGTAATGTTTAATAATGCATTGAATGATTTCTAATTCTCTTGGTGTAAGATTCAATTCCTCATTTTCATTCTTGATATTTTTATATACTTCGTATTGCTGTAAAGCATCAGTAGAAAAATATTTTTTGCCAGAAGAAACTTCTTTGATGGCTTTTAATAATTCCTGCTGACCGGCCGATTTGGGAATGTAGCCATCTACCTTCGCTACTTCAATCATCTTAGTTATCATGCTTCCTTCTTCACTCATAGAAAGTGCCAGTATTTTTATGTGCGGCATTTCTTGTTTTATTTTAAGCGAAAAATCATAACCGTTCATGCCGTGCGGCATAGTTATATCAGTAAGAACAACATCTATCTTTTTTGTTTTAAGTAATGCAAGCATTTCTTCTGCTGAGTTTGCTTCAGCGGCAATCTTTAATTCGGGATTAGCCTGCAATAATAATTTAAGGCCATCAATCACTATCTGGTGATCATCTAAAATTGCAAGATGTATAACTGGTTCGCTCACTCAAAAACTAAATTATTAATAAAGGTATGTATATAGCCACAACCGTTCCCTTACCGGGCGTGCTGTTTATTTCTGATTTGCCATTTAAGAACTCTGTTCTCGATTGAATATTTTTTAAACCTGTTCCATAATTAATTTCATCTGTATTAAAACCACAGCCATTATCTTCTATCATAATATCAGCTTCGTTATTTGCACATATCATTGAAATATCAAGTCTTGTTGCAGAAGAGTGTTTTAATACATTTTGTATACATTCCTGAATGATGCGATATATAAGTAATGACTTGTTTTCTTTTATTATAGAAAAATCTCCTTCTGCATTAAAATTTATTTTCAGATTTTTCTTATGTATTTTATCGAGAAAATCTTTTACGGAATTTATTAATCCATAACGCTCAAAAGCATGCGGCATCATGCTATGGCTTAAGCTTCTTACTTCCGTGGTTGATTCTTTTAACAGCATATTAATGTTGTTATAAATTATTTTTTTCTGATCTGAAAATTCAATCTCATTGCCAAGCGCTTCAAGATTAAGTTTTGCCACTACCATTTTTTGCGCAACGCTATCGTGCAAATCTTCTGCTATACGTTTACGTTCATCTTCTTCTGCCTTCATTACGGCATGTGTAAGCTTTTTTTTCTGTTCTATTTCAATCGCCTGCAGTTTTAACCGCTGGTTTTTTCTTCTGTTTTGAAAAAAGAAAAAACCGCTTAAAAGCGTTATTGCCAATAATCCGCTAATAGTATAAATGAATAAATTCTTTTTTGCTAAATCGTAGTGTTGCTGAATTATGGTATTTTCTTTTTTTTGAACATCATATTTTGTTTGCATTTCTGCAAGTGCATCTGCAGAATTTTTTTTGTATAGAGAATCTTTAAGCATTATCAGTGTATCAAGTGCGCTGCTGTATTGCACATAATTACCCGATAATTTATAGTTCCGCGCAAGAGCGGAATATAAGATGGGCAGCTTTTCAAACAAACCACTTTTAGTTGCCATAGAAATACCTTCACGTAAGATAGCAATGCCTTTATCTGCTTCTTTATTGTCTGCATAAAACAAACCCATTTGATAAACATCTGAAACAATGTAAAAAGGATCACCAATAATTTCTCTTACCCGCAACCCATTTTTTAATAGGTTTTCTGCCTTAGCTATTTCACCCATATCTGAGCAAATACCGCCATAAATAAAATATGTATTCGCCAAATAAGAAAGATCATTTTTTTGCAGCGCTTCATTTAGTGATTTCTTTATATAAAATTCTGCTGAATCATTTTGTTTGAATTCATTATAAACAGCAGCAATATCAGAATACAAAAATGGCTGCCATTGTTTTTGAGGTAAGTTTTTTTGCTGCTTTTCAGCATCGAAAAACCAGTTGAGCGCATCCCGGTTTTGCCCCAATTCCATATAGGCCCATCCAATTAAAATTTTTGCGCGCACCTGCGTTTCAATGTCTTTTGTTTCTTCTGCCGTGTGTAATAATTGCAGGCTGTTATTCATTGATTCTTTTTGCCTGTTTGACCTGATAAGCATATTTGATTTTAAAATAAGAAACCGGTTTTTAAGCTTTGTGTTTTCAGACTTATTTAAAACAGAAAGACAAGAATCAATTAAATTTTCAGCAAGCTCAAAATGCCCTTCTTTTGAAAGAAATATTGCTTTATATAAATTGGATTGAATAATATCATCCCTGAGTTTGCTACGTACTGTAATTTCATTTGCCAGCGTGCAATATTTATATAAGGTATCCGGATTTAAGGAATTTGACTCATCGCACATAGCAAAAACCGCTGCTGTTTTTTGTTTATCATTTTTCGCAAGCAAAATATTGGTGCGCAAACTATCAATGTGCTTTGTTTGCGAAGAGCAAATAAATGCATGCACCGTTAATGCAAAAAGTAAAAAATACTTTGGTTTATTACAGTATAAAAAAAGTTTGGTTTTGGTATTGCTCATTAAAACTTTACTTTCTTTTAAATACGAAATAATTATACAGAAATAATGATTGCAGTTTCTTTCTCACAAGATATTAAGAAATGAGGAGTTCTTTTTAGCTATCAATAAATTTCATTGTGTTTAAACATAAAAGTGCTTTTATTCTTTGTAAGAAGTCTTTTTTACTTGACGACCGACCATCTGTTTTACATAACTAACTTGTAATTTGGTGTTTGTTTTACTACTATGAAAATTGATTACCGCAGGCTGCTTTTTCACTATAAAATATTACATGTACTCTTGTGGTTAGTGGTATGGTTAAGCACATTTATAACTTATTATTCCGCTACAGATCCTTTGCTGCCACAGGTTTGCAATGCAGCGATGGTAATTATTGTATCAACTATACCGTTTTATATAACAGGATACATTTTAATTCCAAAGTATTTATATAGAAAAAGATATTTCAGGTTTGTAACATTTCTTCTTTCACTGGTAATTTTTTCCGGTCTTTTTATGATGGTTGCAGTAAGAAGTGTTGATCATTATTTCAATCGCTCCGTTTTAATTATACCAACTAATAATCCTGCATTATTAAAGTTTGATATAAATATTTTTACATGGACGAGTTTGATTGCTGCGTTTGGTTCCGGCGGGCTCAAAATAATGATTGATAGTTTCAGGTTGCGTAAAAGATTATTTGAGGTTGAAAAAGAAAAAATTACAACAGAACTCAATTTTCTGCGTTCACAAATCAATCCTCATTTTTTATTCAACTTAATTAATACAATCTATTTTCAAATTGATAAGAATAATAAAGATGCGCGGGCATCTGTTGAAAAATTATCTGAGATGTTGCGCTACCAGTTGTATGAATGCACAACAGATAAAATTGAAATAAAAAAGGAACTTGATTACATAAAAAATTATGTGGCTGTGCAAACATTAAGAATGGAAAAAGGTTCTGATGTGCAACTGCAGATTGATGATAAGATTGACAATTTTAAAATCGCGCCGCTATTAATACTGCCCATTGTTGAAAATGCTTTTAAACATGTTTCTAATTTTAAAGAAGTTTCACAGAACAAAATTCATATTGTACTTGCCAGAAGCGATACAAAAAATTTTATTGTTGAAACAATTAATACTTATGATAAAACGAATGGTGTAAATTTTTTAATGCGATCCGGCGGCTTGGGTGTGCAAAATTTAAGACGCAGGTTAGAATTGTTATATCCAAATCAGCATGAGCTTACAATAGATCAGTCAAACGGTTTATATATCACCACACTTAAAATTAAATACGATGATTAATTGTTTGGTTGTAGATGATGAACCCATCGCCCGCAAAGGTTTGCTGGAGCATATACGGCAGGTTGATTTTCTTAATTGCCTTGCAGAATGCCGCAGCGCAATAGAAGCAACACAATGGCTGCAAACAAAAAAAGTTGATCTTATTTTTTTGGATATACAAATGCCCAAACTTACCGGCATTGACTTTTTAAAAAATTTGCACAATCCCCCGCTTGTTGTTTTTACAACTGCTTATCCTGAATACGCTATTGAAGGCTTTGAACTTGATGTATTAGATTATCTTTTGAAGCCCGTAAGTTTTTCAAGATTTTATAAAGCATCAGCAAAAGCGTACGATTATCTTTCTTTAAAAACAAAATATGATGGCACACAGGTAGAAGATTTCTTTTTTATAAAGTGCAATCAAAAAATAGAAAAAATAAAAGTAGCTGATGTATTATATATTGAAGGAATGAGCAACTACATTATCGTGCACACAACACACAAAAAATATATTACTTACTTAACTTTTAAAGCCATTGAAGAACAGTTGCCGCAAAATGTTTTTATAAGAATACATAAGTCTTACCTTGTTTCGCTTAACGCCGTTAAAACAATTGATGGCAATGAACTGCAGCTTGAAAATGTTTCTTTACCTATCAGCAAAAATTATAAAGAAGAAGTGTTAAGCAAAATTTCAAATAAGTTCATAAGAAGATAAATAGCAATACGGCAATCAATAATCAATCACTTGTTCAACTATAGCTTCCGGAACTTTTCTCCATTCATACTGTTGATTCCGCAACTGAGGTTCAAAACCCGCTTCTGCAATGGCGGTCTGCATTGTTTTGTATGTAAACCGATGTGGCGCACCTGCAGCGCTCACTACATTTTCTTCAATCATAATACTTCCAAAATCATTAGCACCTGCATGCAAGCATAATTGTGCAGTTTGTTTACCCACCGTTAACCAACTCGCCTGTATGTTTTTAATATTGGGTAACATGATGCGGCTCATCGCAATCATTCTTATATATTCTTCTGCTGTTGTAAGATTATGTACGCCGCGAATTCTTGCAAGTAACGTATCAACATCCTGGAACGTCCATGGAATAAATGCCAAAAAACCCTTTGCGTTTTCCGGTTTTTGCGCCTGTACTTCGCGAATGCGCGCAAGATGAATAAAACGTTCTTCAATGGTTTCAACATGACCAAACATCATCGTTGCACTTGTTGTAATATTTAATTCATGCGCTTCGTGCATAATGGCAAGCCACTCATCGGCACCACATTTTCCTTTGCTTATTAAACGCCTTACCCTGTCAACTAAAATTTCTGCGCCTGCGCCGGGTAAAGAATCAAGCCCTGCTTCTTTTAATGCAATTAATACTTCGCGATGCGATTTTTTTGAAAGCTTGCATATATGCGCAACTTCGGGTGGTCCTAAAGTGTGCAGCTTAATGTTGGGAAATTCTTTTTTTATCTGCCTGAATAAATCAGTATAAAATTCAAGTCCAAGATTGGGATGATGACCGCCCTGTAATAACAACTGGTCGCCTCCATATTTTAAGGTTTCTTCAATTTTTTTTCTGTAGGTTGACATATCTGTGATATATGCCTCAGGACTGCCGGGAATACGATAGAAGTTACAAAACTTACAATTGGCTATGCAAACATTAGTGGTATTTACATTTCTATCAATTTGCCAGGTTACTTTTCCATGCGGTACTTGTTTTTTTCGCAGTTCGTTAGCAACGAACATTAAATCGCTTAAAGGCGCATGCTCAAAAAGATAAACACCTTCATCAACACTCAAAAAATCAAAATTCAAAGCTCTTTCGTACAATGCTGCAACATTCATCATAATATCTTTGTCTTTTTTAAAACGATTGCTTTTCTCTTTCCTGATTGCAAATTTACTGAGGAAAAAATTCTGTGATGTGTATTTTAGGATAGTTTAAAACTGTTTTTTATAAGTAGTAAATTGCTGTTAGATGTTTTATATAAGAATGTATTTAGTGCAACACTATTTTTGAATAGCCATAATTAACTATATATGGTTTTAATTTCAAGATCAATAAATTTTTTCGTCAGAACTGCCGATAAATTAAAACTAATATTTAGTGTAATTGCAGTTTTTTACTGCGCATGTTTTACGGTAAAAGCGCAGGAAGAATTTGTTCCTCCACCATCGAGATTTGTCGCTAATATTTCTTTTACGCTGCTAACTGGTGGCATAATAATTTTACACGGCACTTTAGATGATTTTAAAGATAGCCTGAATTTCGTACTCGATACAGGTAGTGGCGGCATTTCTCTCGATTCACTTACCTGCGAATATTACAATCTGCCTACACAGCCAAGTGATAAAATTGTTCGTGGTATTGCAGGCATAAAATATGTTTCTTTTGCAAACAATCATATTTTGCATTTGCCTGGTGTTACTGTTCCCAATCTCGATTTTCACATAAACAATTATGAAATTCTTTCCAGCGCATATGGAATGAAGATCGACGGAATAATTGGTTTTAGTTTTTTTCGGCAGTTTTTGGTTTATCTCGATTATGATAACCAGCAAATGAAAGTGTATACACCCGGAACAGTCAAATATCCTCGTGGCGGATATTTATTAAAGCCCCAATTTTCTACCCTGCCAATGCAAAACGCATTGGTAAAAGATAATAAGGCCATTGCTGCCAAGTTTTTTCTTGATACCGGGGCTGGGCTTTGTTTATTAATGAATGATGATTTTGCACACGACAGTGCTGTGTTTAAGAGGAAAAGGAAATTTTATTTAACACAAGCGGAGGGCTTGGGCGGTAAAACAGATATGCAGTTGTCTGTTATAAAAGAATTACGGTTGGGTCCTTATCGCTTTAGAAATGTTCCGGCGTATGTTTTTGATGACGAGTTTGGCGTAACAAATTATCCTGTTTTAGGAGGACTTATAGGAAATGATATTTTAAGACGTTTTAATGTAATTCTGAATTATCCCCAGCAGGAGATTTATATCAAACCAAATAAACATTACTCTGATTCGTTCGACTATTCTTATACCGGTTTAGGATTTTATTTAATTGATGGCGCTATTACAGTTACTGATATCATTAAAGGCTCTCCCGCAGAAAAAGCCGGGTTCCAGGAAGGGGATATTATTTTAGGTGTCGCTAATAATTTTTCTAACAACATACAAGCATATAAAGTACTTCTTCAGAACGCAAAATCAAGAATAAACGTTGTTGTTATGCGTAAAGGCACGCCCGAAGTAATAGAAATAAAGGTGAAAAGCATATTGTAATTTTGTGCTTTAATACAAACCTGTTTTCAGCATTAAAAATAATTTTTTAAGCATGATAGAATATAATCGTTTTGTTTTAGCTAATGGATTACGTGTATTGGTACATGAAGATAAATCCACACCGATGGCTGTTGTAAATGTTTTGTATAATGTTGGTGCAAGAGATGAAGAACCTTCTAAAACCGGCTTTGCGCATTTATTTGAACATTTAATGTTTGGCGGAAGTATAAATATTCCTGAATACGACGAACCTTTACAACGCGCCGGTGGCGAGAACAATGCGTATACTACTAATGATCTTACAAATTATTATTGCCAATTACCCGCAGAAAATATTGAAACGGCTTTTTGGCTGGAAAGTGATCGCATGTTAAGCCTTGCATTCAGCAAAAAAAGTTTGGATGTGCAACGAAAAGTTGTGTGTGAAGAATTTAAAGAACACTACATTAATAAACCTTATGGTAATGCATGGCATAAAATGCGTGAACTGGCTTACAAGGTACATCCTTACCGTTGGATGACAATTGGGAAAGAATTAAAACATATTGAAGAAGCTGAGTTAGCTGATGTAAAAAATTTCTTTTTCAAATATTACAGACCGAATAACGCTATTCTTGTAGTTGCAGGAAATGTAAAAAAAGAAGAAGTAAAAAAACTTGCAGAAAAGTGGTTTGGTGTAATTGAAGCAGGTGAAAATTTTGAACGTATCATTCCGCAAGAACCAACACAAACAGCGCCGCGAAAATTAACTGTAAAAGAAAATGTGCCGCTAAATGCTTTGTATAAAGCATGGCATATGCCCGGCAGAATTGAGCGAGGCTATCATGCAGCAGATGTAATTACAGAAATTTTGGGTGGTGGTGCATCTTCAAGGTTATTTCAATCGCTGGTAAAAGAAAAAAGATTGTTTAGCAACATTGAGTGTTACCATTTTGGCAGTATTGACAAAGGCTTGTTAACTATCGAAGGAAAATTAATAAAAGGTGTTGATATGAAAGCTGCAGAAGACGCCGTTGAAGAAGAACTGCAAAAACTAAAACAAGAATTGGTGAGTGAAGATGAATTGCAAAAAGTAAAAAATAAAACAGAAAGTTTAATAGCTTTCGAAGATATTACAGTCATGAGCCGTGCAGCCAGCCTTGCCTTTTATGAATTGCTGGGTAATGCAGATTTAATCAACCAGGAACTTTCAAAATATAATGCAGTAACAACACACGATGTAATGAATTACAGTAAAGAAATTTTTACTGAAAATAATAGTAATGTGCTGTATTATTACAGCAATAATTAATGCTGTTTATACAAACTTTGCATATAAATATTTAGCGAATTGGTTGGTAAACTTTTTATCACCTAACTGACTAACCCAGCGAATTCCGCGAATTGCATTCGTTAGAAAAATTTCATCCGCGTCTTTTAATTCATCGCCTGTAATGTGCGTTTCTTCACAAAGAATATTTTCTTCGCAGATGCATTTAAGTAAATGCCTGCGCATAACACCTTCCACACAACCTTCTGTTAAAGGCGGTGTTTTTATTTTTCCATTTTTTAAAATGAAAATATTTGCAATTGTTGTGTCTGCAATTCTATTGTAACTGTTTAAAACAATTGCATCATCAAGCATATTTTCTTTCGCCCAAATTGATGCCATT
>DASZUY010000424.1:0-3456 GCA_035547495.1 Parafilimonas sp.
CCACTGCAGGCCAATAAATATTTCCCTGGTAACTGCTTACATCAATGCCATGAATTTTATAACCAAGCGGAAGTTGTATTGCAAAATCAGGATATAAAGCAAATCGTGCAGCTGTTATAGATTGATTATGCTTATAAGCAAAATATATAAATGCTCCCAGTGTAACAACAATAGAAATAACGATGATATAAATTTTGTTATCGCTTTTTTTCTTTCTTCTTTTCTTCGGCATAACTGCACAACTACTGCTAATTTATAAGAAGTGATAATTAATAGCGATAATAAAAATTGTGAAAATTGGCCGCACTACTTTTTTAGCGAAGCAATATCAATCACAAAACGATAACGAACATCACCTTTAATGGTGCGTTCATACGCCTCATTGATGTAATCAATATTTATCAGTTCTATGTCTGACACGATATTTTTTTCTGCGCAGTAGTCAAGCATTTCCTGCGTTTCAGGCATGCCACCAATCATAGAACCAATAATGGTTCTGCGATTATTAAGCAACTTAAACGGGCTTAGTGTTGGAGGCTGCGAAGGCAAGCCAACAATAATCATTTTGCCATTTAAATTGAGTAAATCTAAATATTGTTCGTAGGGCACATTTGCAGAAACAGTATTCAGCAATACGTCAAAATAATTTTTATATTCTTTCATCTGCGCTTCATCTTTTGTATTTAAAAATTTATGCGCACCCAAACGCTTTGCATCTTTTTCTTTTGAAGGTGATGTACTCAGCATCGTGACTTCAGCACCAAAAGAAACAGCAAACTTTACACCCATATGACCAAGACCACCTAAACCAATCACGCCTACTTTCATTCCTTCTTTTACACCCACATATTTTAATGGAGAATAAGTTGTAATGCCCGCACACAACAAAGGCGCAACTGCTTTCAGATCTAAATTCTCAGAAATTTTATGCACGTATCTTTCATCAACAACAATTTGTGTTGAATATCCGCCTTGCGCAACAGTAATACCATCACGTTCAATTGTATTATATGTACCCGTCATTCCTTCTACGCAATATTGTTCAAGTCCGTGATTGCATGGATCGCAATGCCGGCAAGAATCAATCATTACACCAACACCTGCAAAATCTCCAACCTTAAACTTCTTTACACTGTTGCCAACGCTAACCACTTTGCCAACAATTTCATGACCCGGTACCATTGGATAAATTGAATCGCCCCATTCATCACGCACCTGGTGAATATCGCTGTGGCAAACACCGCAATATAAAATTTCAACCTGCACATCATTATTACCTACATCTCTTCTTTCAAAGTTAAATGGTGATAAAGGCGACTTTTTATTATGTGCTGCGTAAGCTTTTACAGGTATCATAATTTTTTATTTAGATTCTGATTTAAATTTTATGAAATGATGCTATGTGTTTTAAGGTTCTCACTATTGATGATTCAGGATTCGTGATAAATTATTCATCCACCGTTTCACCTGTATAAGCGCTAACAGGTTCGCAGGTGCAAACAAGATTGCGATCACCATAAGTATTGTTTACTCTTGCAACTGAAGCCCAGAATTTATTAAGCGTAACATAGTATAAAGGAAATGCCGCTTCTTTTCTTGTGTAAGAATGATTCCATTCATCAGCACAAACAACAGCCTGCGTATGTGGCGCATTTTTTAATGCGTTATCTTTTTTATCGGCTTTACCTTCTTCAATATTATTTATCTCTTCACGAATCGTCAACATCGCATCACAAAAACGATCAAGCTCTGCTTTGTCTTCACTTTCTGTTGGCTCAATCATAATTGTACCTGGTACAGGAAAGCTCATCGTTGGTGCATGAAACCCAAAATCAATTAAACGCTTTGCAACATCTTCTGCTTCTACTTCTGCAGATTTTTTAAACGGACGCAGATCAACAATAAACTCATGCGCACATGTTCCGTTTGTGCCGAGATATAAAATATCAAAATCATTTTCCAATCTTGCACGCATATAGTTTGCATTTAAGATCGCATACTCGCTTGCTTTCTTCACACCATCTTTTCCCAGCATTCTTATGTATGCATAACTGATTAATAAGATTGAAGCAGAACCATAAGGCGCAGCGCTCACGCTATTCATCGCTGACTGTTCACCGTTTACTGAATGACCAGGTAAGAATGGCTCAAGATGTTTCTTGCAACAAATCGGTCCCATACCAGGACCGCCGCCGCCATGTGGAATAGCAAATGTTTTATGCAAGTTCAAGTGACAAACATCAGCACCAATCAAACCCGGCGCTGTTAAACCAACCTGCGCATTCATGTTAGCGCCATCCATATAAACCTGCCCGCCATGTTGATGAACGATCTCCGTAATTTCTTTCACCGTTTCTTCATACACACCATATGTACTTGGATAAGTTATCATGATGCCGGAAAGATTTGCTGCATGTTGTTGCGCTTTTGCTTTCAGATCATTCACATCAATGTATCCATTTTCCAAAGCTTTTACCACAACTACTTTCATTCCTGCCATTACTGCTGATGCAGGATTTGTACCATGCGCAGAAATCGGAATCAGCATCACATTTCTATGCGCATCACCACGGCTTTCATGATATGCTTTTATGGTTAGCAAACCAGCATATTCACCTTGCGCGCCGCTGTTAGGTTGCAAACTGCAAGCATCAAATGCAGTAATTGTATTCAAATAATTTTCTAATTCTTTTATTACTTGTTGATAACCGCCGGCTTGTTCTTTTGGCGCGAATGGATGAATCTTGCTCCAATGATTCCAGCTTAACGGCATCATTTCTGTTGCAGCATTTAACTTCATCGTACAACTTCCCAAAGAGATCATTGAAGTGTTTAATGAAAGATCTTTATTCTCTAAAGATTTTATATAACGCATCATCTGGCTTTCACTGCGATGTAAATTGAATACCGGATGTGTTAAGTAAGATGAAGTGCGTTTTGCAAATGCAGGAATGTGTTGAGGCATCGCGTCTTCTTCAATTTCGAAATGAACAGGATCAACATCGTTTTCAAAACAATTGATCAGATCATATAAATCATCAATCATTGTTGTTTCATCAACAGAAATTCCAATAAGATTTTGATTGATGTAACGCAGGTTAATTTTCTGTCGCTCTGCTTTTTCTTTGATTGACTTTATATCATCAACCTTAATTGTAATTGTATCGAAATAATTTTGTGATACAAGCTGAAAGCCACGTGCAGCAATGCTTTCAGCAACTATTTGAGTTAACACTGCAACACGTTCAGCAATTTTTTTCAATCCATCGGCGCCATGAAACACTGCATACATTGCAGCCATATTTGCCAACAATGCTTGTGCCGTACAAATGTTGGATGTTGCTTTTTCACGTTTAATATGTTGCTCTCTTGTTTGTAATGCCATGCGTAATGCACGATTATTTTGTGCATCAACACTCACACCAATTATACGACCAGGAATATTTCTTTTGAATT
>DASZUY010000425.1:0-3173 GCA_035547495.1 Parafilimonas sp.
AACGCACGAAAAAGGTTTCGCAGACGGAATGACGATTGATGAAGAGGGCATGCTTTGGATTGCATTCTACAGTGGCTGGCGTGTTGCAAGATATAATCCTGAAACAGGTGAGTTTTTGAAACAAATTGAATTGCCGGTTGAAAATGTTTCGTGTTGCACTTTTGGCGGACCTGAACTAAATGATCTATATATTACGACAGCCAGCAAAGGAATGAATGAAGAAGCTTTGAAAGAACAACCGCTTGCAGGAAGTTTATTTGTTGTAAAAAATTGTGGTTATAAAGGATTGCCTGCTGCGAGGTTTAAAGGATAAGATTATGTCAACGCTTACATGCACACTAATTCAAACAAAATTATTTTGGCAGGATGCAAAAGCCAACAGGCAGATGCTGGAAGAAAAAATCAATTCAATAAAAGAAAAAACAGAGATTGTAATTCTGCCTGAAATGTTTTCAACAGGCTTCAGCATGCAACCAGAAAAATTTGCTGAAACAATGGATGGAGAAACGATTGCATGGATGAAAAAAATTGCCTCGTCAAAAAAAATAATTCTTACAGGAAGTTTGATGATTAAAGCTCCTGCTCCTTTGGAGAAGGCGGGGGATGAGGTTTTTTATAATCGTTTGATATGGATGTTACCAAATGGTGACTATGGTTGTTATGATAAACGGCATTTGTTTGCTTATGGTGATGAACACAATCATTATACAGCCGGAACAAAACGATTGATTGCATCAGTAAAAGGATGGAAAATTAATTTGCAGGTTTGTTATGATTTGCGTTTTCCGGTTTGGGCAAGACAATCAACTTCGTCATTTTTAAATGATGGAAGTAACATGGAATATGATGTGTTGATATATGTTGCAAACTGGCCGGAGCGCCGTTCGCTTGCATGGAAAACTTTACTCCAGGCAAGAGCGATCGAAAATCAATGTTATGTTATTGGTGTGAATCGTGTCGGTGATGATGGAAACAAAGTTTATCACGCAGGCGATAGCATGGTGGTTGATCCGCTGGGTGAGATTTTATATCATAAAAAAGATGAAGAAGATATTTTTACAATTGAATTAAATAAACAACATCTTGATGAAGTGCGGAAGAAATTTCCTTTCTGGAAAGATGCAGACCAATTCTTTATAAAAAATGACTAAAATATACTGCGCAGAAAAAATTTTCACAGGTTATGAAATGTTGCAGCATCATGCAATTGTTGTAAAAGATGATGTGATCGAAGAAATCATTCCATCAAAAGAAATAATTGCCGGCAGCGATGTAACCAATTTCAAAAATGCAATCATCGCTCCTGCATTTATCGACATCCAGTTGTATGGCGCACATAAAAGATTGCTCAGTGTTTATCCCGATGCAGAAAGTGTGAAAGCAATTTACGATTACAGCAAAGCCGGCGGCGCATCACATTGCATGCCCACTGTTTCAACCAATACTTACGAAGTTATTTTTAAATGTATTGATGCAGTAAAAGATTACTGGAAGCAAGACGGCAAAGGTGTTTTGGGTTTGCATGTTGAAGGTCCGTGGATAAGCAAAGAAAAGCGTGGTGCACATAATGCTGAATGGATCTTCTCTCCCACTATCCACCAGGCAAAAGAATTATTGGAATATGGAAAAGATGTAATTAAAATGATAACCGTTGCGCCTGAAGTAGTAAGCGAAGAAATAATTGATCTCATTCATTCATATAATATTGTTGTTTCTGCAGGTCATACAAACGCAACGTACGAACAGGCAATGCAATCATTCAAAAAAATAAGAACGGCAACACATTTATATAATGCGATGAGTGGATTGCAACATCGCTCACCAAATATGGTGGGTGCAATATTCGATCACTCTACAGTTTTTTGCAGTATTGTGCCCGATGGTTATCACGTTGATTTTGCAGCTATCCGCATTGCAAAAAAAATTATGGGTGAAAGATTGTTTGCGATTACTGATGCGGTTACTGAAACGCATGAAGGATATTATCAACACATATTGGAAGGTGATAAATATACTTCGAATGGAATTCTCAGCGGCTCTGCTTTAACTATGAATAAATGCGCGAAAAATTTTGTTGAGCATTGTAATATAAATGTTGATGAAGCTCTGCGCATGTGCAGTTTATATCCTGCAAAAGTGATGAAGGTGGAAAATGAATTGGGTGCTATTGCAACAGGAAGAAAAGTAAATTTAGTTGTGTTGAACGACACGCTTGATGTAATTACAACTATAACGGATAAATAATTTCAATTTTAAATTTAAAATTTAAAATGCCACAGTTTTTAATTCTTGCAGAAGATTACACAGACCAAGATGCGCTCAATCGCAGGCTTGCCATTCGCGAAACACATTTGCAAAGAATGCGTGAAGAAAAAAAAGCAGGCAGGTTTATTCTTGGCGGCGCTAAATTTAACGATGACGGAAATATGTACGGCTCTATGTTGATTGTAAACTTAGAAAATGAAGATGCAGTAAAAGATTGGGTGTATGTTGATCCGTATTTTACGTCAAAAGTTTGGAAGCATGTACATATTTATCCGTTTAGAATTGCTGACGTATAATTAAGAAATTTACTTAGTACCGCAGGTACAATTTTCGCAAGTGCAATCTTCGCATGTACAATTTGGATTACCGCAACCAGGTCCGCTTGTTTCGTTCTTGTTATTCATAATAATGATTTTCATCACAAAAATAGCACCTGTAAAATTGGTGCTATTATACGATCATGGAAAAGAGTTATATAATTTTTGTTCCAGGAAAACTAAATGATTTCCCAAACTTCTTTACCGCGCAGTAGTTTATCTAAATCGCCCACTCCTTTTGTCGCAATGGTTTCTTCAACCTGCATTTGCAAAACATCTTCATAGCAGGCGCGTTGCGTTTCATAAAAAACACCAAACGGGCGAGGCAAATGATGTTCGAGTTTAGGATCATCAAACATGCGCACTAAAATCTGTGCTTTATAAAAATCAAATTCATCATGCACCCAAATATCATCCATACTTGCATTCACACCAATTTCAACAACAACAGGTTTAAAACCATCCAGCTTAATACCTTTATTTTTTGTAACACCAAACAATAAAGGCTTGCCTTGTTCAAGAAAAATAGTTTCTTCTGGTTTGGTTGATTTTTCAGTAAACATTTCAAAAGCACCATCATTAAAAATATTG
>DASZUY010000426.1:0-1846 GCA_035547495.1 Parafilimonas sp.
AAATATTTCTCTGCAAACCTTGTGGATTTAAAAACATTTTGCATCTTAATTACGTTTCTTAACTTCTTATATACTTTTTTTTTCTTCAATTTGGTTTTTAGATAACCCTCCAACGCTTATGAAGAAATATTTTACGTTGTCAATCTTATTCCTGCAAGTTTGTATTTATTGCTCCGCCCAAAACTCAACATTAAAAGGTGTAATTACAGATACAACAAGTAAGGAAAATCTCTCAAACGCAACAATCAGTTTGCTGCGTGCAAAAGATTCCATCTTATATAAATTTACCCGCAGTGATGCGAAAGGAAACTTTCAATTTAAAAATATTGATTCGGGAAAGTTTGTACTATTAATAACTTATCCAAAGTATGCAGACTTTGCAGACTTTGTAACGGTAACTGATACCTCAAAACTAAATCTTGGAAAAATACCATTGATATTAAAAGCAAATCTTCTGCAGGATGTTATTGTGCGCAGTGCGGTTAGCGCAATTAAAATTAAAGGCGATACCACAGAATTTCTTGCTGATAGTTTTAGAGTGCAACCCAATGCAACCGTTGAAGATCTTCTAAAAAAATTGCCCGGCATTCAGGTTGACAAAAATGGAACGATAACAGCGCAGGGAGAAAAAGTACAAAAGGTTTTAGTAGATGGAGAAGAATTTTTTGGTGATGATCCAACGCTGGTAACGCAAAACCTGCGTGCGGACATGGTTGATAAAGTACAGGTATATGATAAGAAAAGTGACCAGGCAACCTTTACAGGAATTGATGACGGGCAAAAAGAAAAAACGATAAACCTTAAACTAAAAGACAATAAAAAGAACGGCTATTTTGGAAAAGCAAATTTAAGCGCGGGCACAAATGGGTATCACGATAGCCAGTTAATGTTTAATGATTTTAAGGGAAAGAAAAAATTTGCATTTTATGGTATCGTTTCTAACACAGGAACATCGGGATTGAATTGGCAGGATCAAAGTAGTTATGGTGATGATCCATTAAGCAATGCTGATGTAGGTGACAACGGTGGCATTTCTATAAGCATTAATAATGATCTTGACGGACTTGATTTTTGGAGCGGACAATATAACGGCCAAGGACGACCACTTGTGCAAACGGGAGGGTTGCATTACAATGATAAATGGGATGATGATAAGCAATCTATAAACGGTAATTACAAAGCGCTAGACTTACATGTAAATGGTTCGAGCGCAACACGCTCAGAATTTATTTTACCTGACACACTATATTTTAATAACGATAAACAAAGTTTCCATAATCAGATTCTCCGTAATCGCCTTAATGGAAGTTACGAATACCAGCTTGATTCTTCTTCTTCAATAAAAATTACAGCGGATGGTGGCATAGATCATAAAATAACAGATCTCATTGATTCATCAGAAGCAAGAGCCAGCGATAGCTCTTTGGTAAATAATGCACTTCGCCACACATCAACAACAGGCGACAACAAAGTGCTTAACAGTAATTTATTATGGAGAAAAAAGTTTAAGAAGAAAGGCAGAACTATTTCTTTTAATCTTCGCGAAAATTATTCTAACAATACTTCAACAGGCTTTTTATATTCAAACAACAATTATTATTTGCATGGTGAGCTGGCAAAAGATTCGTTAACGGATCAATTTAAAACAAACAATACAGAAAGTATTTCGCTTGATTCAAAGCTTACTTATACAGAGCCTTTAAGCAAAGTTTCATCACTTGTTTTTAATTATGGAGTTGCGGTAAATAATAGTGCATCTACTGTACGGTCCTTCAATAAAGGCAACGATGCTAAGTATACTGCACTTGATAGCTTATACAGTAATCATTACTTATTTAATATTCTT
>DASZUY010000427.1:0-13903 GCA_035547495.1 Parafilimonas sp.
CGACAGCATTGTGCTTTATGATGATCTTGCAAAGAAGCTGGCAGATCAACAGGCTTATTATGAGCTTTATCAAAACAAAACCGTTGACGAATCTTTTAAGCTTTTCAATTTTGATTATTACAGTTTGGGCAAAGGAAGCATTTTCAATGGGCATCAATATGACTCAGCAAAACTCATCAGTACAGATAAAACTTTGCTTGTTGAATTTGCAAATTGTATTTCAGTTTATAAAGGTGTTGTAGCATATTATACTATACGATTGCAGGAAACAGGCGGGCACGCAGATCATCTTATCGAAACGATCAGATCTCAATATCATTTAAACAATGAATAAAATTTTGTGCTGATTTTTTAAGAAAACATAAATGATGAAAACCGCAATAAGACAACGGCTGGTAAAAATTTTTTTGTATATCATCATTGGATTTGCAGTTGCATATTTCCGGCACCAAATGAAAGAATAAATGATGAGTGGAGAAGAAAAAAATAAAGCTGAAAGTAAAACACCAAAGGACAAAAGTATTGACAGCATTGCATTACAAGATGCGAAAATTGAAACGACAAACCTGAACGAAGAACTACAAACTGAAAACATGGACCTATATCATCATTCTAAAGTAGATAATAAAAATTTCCAAAGAATGTTTTTTGAAATTCGTCATGATACTCATCGCGGTAATGGAAGGTCACTTTACACCATCAATTAATTTTCTTAGCGCAAACACCAGCTGCCTGTCTTTTTCTCTAAGCTTTCCGGTGCGGTCAGGAGGCAGATCGAGAATAAGTATGTTATCCTGTGCAGTTGCCCTTTTATACAGTTGTAATAATTCCGGTGCTGTTTTATAAACCGTATCTGTTGTATTATAAAACCATTTCTGGCTGATGCATACGGTAGTTTCCCATGGCATGTAGTAGAGCTTGCCATCGTGAGAAAATAATTTAGGATCAGGATTAGCAGGAAGATAAGGATCACCCATTCTGAAATCACTGGGAAAGTAACGTATGGGGAACCCTGTCTTTTGCATAGAAGGTAATATAAAGGTGGAGTCTGGATCAGGATTATCCGGCAGCCCGATTGACCAGTTAACACCTACCTGGCATTGCGGCGCGAGTTGCTTTACGGTTTTATAGATCGCGGCAATCGGCCAGCGCGCTCTTTTCTTTTCCCAACCCGCATCCAGCCATAATTCTACGGGTATTGTGTAATGATTGATAATGCCGATCAATTCTTTTATCTGGTTCACCATATATGCATTATAGGCTTTGTCTAATGTAGTATCAGCAAGGTTCGCATTTTGATGCCTGTCCCACAGCGAATAATAAATGCCCATGCCGATACCGTATTTTTTACAAGCTTTTGCAACGGCTTCCACCACATTTGTTTTGTTGCCGGAACTGCCAACATCGTATTGCGTGTATTTACTGTTCCACAGGCAAAAGCCATCCACATGCTTGGTTACCAGTATCACGTATTTCATGCCTGCTTCTTTGGCGGTACGTATCCATTGGTCCGCATCAACGGTAAGCGGTTTATAAGAAGATGCAGGTTTACTTCCATCGGTCCATTCTTCATCATAAAAAGTGTTGATACCAAAATGAATGAACATGCCGTACTTTCTTTGAATTTGTGCCAGTTGACTGGCAGAAGGTTTCGTGGAAGGTTGCGGGGCTGTTATGCCTGGCTGTGCCATTGAAAATTGAGTAAGGGGGATAAGAATAAAAACGAGGAAAACAATTTTTGTATACATAAGCATTAATCGCTATTAAATGAAAGTTACAAATTTTAATATACATACTCCTGCCAGGGGAATGCAACTATATAGATATTACAAGAATTGCAAATCGCTGACCTAAGTTATAGTTCCTTTCTTCGTAGTGTTTCAACATATGAACAGGTAATGCAATTACAGATTGCATGTATCCGATCTCAGTTTTATTAAAAACTTTCAGAAAAATCTTTTGCAGAAAAAATGAAACGCTTTTATTTAATGTAATCATGCATCTTCAGCCAATCTTCAAACCTCTCTATCCATGTATCCACGGGAAGATTTTGTTTTTTCAAACCAAACCCATGGCCACCTTTCTCATACACATGCAACTCTGCCGGCTGCTTTGCCTGCAACCATTTTAAATATAGCTGAACATTTTGTGGCGCAAAATTGAAATCATCATCGCTTGCCACAGCAATAAAAATCGGCGTTTTTACAACAGGCACATTTTTGCCGATCGCTTTTTCAACAAAAGCATATACAGGTACAACAAAGTTAGGCCGGTTTTCGTCTGAGGCATTATATACAACAGACAATGCAACAGCACCACCCGCAGAAAAACCCATGAAGCCAATTTTATTTGCATCAATGTGATACTCCGGCGCATGATCACGCACATATTTTACTGCTGTTAATCCATCCTGCATCGCCATCGGTATAATTACGGAATAAATGGAATCGACTTTTTTAATATCATTATTCGCTATAAGTTTCATTAATGCATTTTCCGGATGTGCAGTGTCATCATGCACAAGCCTGTACTTTAATACAAAAACAGTCACCCCTTTTTCATTTAATAATTTTGCAACAGGCGTTGCTTCTACGTCCAACGCAAGCGCATGAAAAGCGCCGCCGGGCGCAATTATCACGGATGTGCCATTCGGCTTTGCTGGCAAATAAGCCACCAGGCTTGGTTTTGATACATTGATAACATAAGTGCTGCCATCAACTTTAAATTCCTGCTCCTGCCAGTTCCAGTTTTCAGAACCGGGTACATTGTTACTATAAAGCGGTATTGTTTTTTGTGCAGTAGCCGTAAGTGTGAAGCCTGTTATTAGCAGCAACAAAATTCTTTTCATAAATCTTATTTGCGATGATTGTTTTTATGGTGATGTTATTTGCTGCATAAAGTTAAGTCCATTTATCCGCAGCATGGAAGGATACAAACTGTTCAAATATTATCACCACCCAGGCGAAATGAAATTCATCCCATCATCCTCAATTTGTCACTGCACAATAAATTGAATTATAGGATCACGCAGGAATTATTGAATGGATCGTTGTCGTTACCCATTATACGTTTTAGAATTTTATGCAGTTTTTGTTTAAAGCGAATAATTCTTTTCATCATAGCCTCCGTTTTATGTTTAAACAACTTTCAATGCAGATGTCGCTTTCAAGAGATGTGCCACTGCATAAATTGCTGAAAAAACTGAATTTATTTTCATCAGGGCATTGAAAATTTGACAGTTTCAATACTTGCTTTTCGATATATTCAATTGTGGTATTGAATATGCGGATGACTTAACACATTGGATACACAGTTTTACATAACGTTCAGTTTTAAAACAAAAGAGGATTATAACCCTTTTGCAAAATTTTTTATTGGCAACAACTACAATATCGCATACGATATTTTTAAAAAGCTAAAAGGATCAGATGAAGTAAATGAAATGAATATTTTATACGTGGATTTTCTTGAAACAATGGAAGGGCTGCCAAAAAACCTTAAGGTAAAGTCCTGCACGCTGCAGCAGTTAGGTGAAAATTGTTGTATCATAACCAAAGAACTCTTTAAATTTATCAACCTGGAAGGAAATAAACGACTGCCTTAATCAACCGCATTTTCCTGTTTGCTACAACAGGATCACAACCTTGCTGGTCTTCGCAAACTGGCTTTTTCTCGGGCTGTTAACCTCAACTGCAAACACAAGAAATTTTGTCTTTTGCCTTTGACAAATTTTCAATCATCATGAAAAAATATCATTCTATAAAACCGTCTGTTTATGGCGGTATTTGTTTTGTTATGATGTATCTAAAAATATTTTTTAACCTGTTAAAAAGGAGGCACTATGACAATCGTAAAAAGAAATGGTAACCTGCTGAACGGCTTTCCAACACTTTTTGATGATTTCTTTAACCGCGACTTTTTTAATTGGGGGTTATCTAATTTTTCTGATACAAATACCACAATTCCTGCGGTAAATATTAAAGAAACATCAGACAGCTATGAAGTGGAAGTAGCAGCACCAGGCATGTCAAAAAAAGATTTCAAAGTACAGCTTGAGGGCAATGTACTAACCATCAGTTCTGAAAAGGTAAGCGAGAGAGAAGAGGGCAATGACGTAAAATACATGAGCAGGGAATTCAGCTATCAGTCTTTCTCAAGAACATTTAACCTGCAAAAAGATGTGGTGGATATTGATAAAATTCAGGCTAAATATTATGATGGCGTTTTGCATCTCACCATACCTAAAATGGAACATGTAAAACAAAAACAGCCTAAGCTGATCGAAATCTCTTAATCGTTGGAAATTTAATTCATTTCGAAAGTTGCTTTTAAAGCAACTTTTGTTTTTTATACTATTTATACATGTATAGAAACCTTATTAAGAAGAGGTAGGGTGCATTGATATCTGCTTTTTCCACTTGTTCCTTTATAGAGAAAACACAGTGACCACATAGACTGTGCGAAAATCTGCAGATCAGACATCACCACATCAGAAATACAACGAATCATTATCCCAAAGTAGAGAAGAAAAAATTCAAAGATATTTTTTTGAATTCATCATGGTCCCAAACAACAAAAAAGATTAAATGTTTTTCGCTATTTTTTCCCATCTGCCCTTGTTGGTATTGAAGTAATTATATACATGTTGGTGCATGAAGAATAAATTAAATAGCTCACCTGATTAATTATTCATTTCTTTGCAAGCCTCTCACCAAAAACAATTTGATCTTGTTTATGGAAAACGTTCCGCTATCAAAGCAGATTGAAGACTTGCAAAACATAATTTTACAAGAAGAAGAAAATTATAAAACTGCTCTTACAAAAAAAGTTGAGTTTAATACATTAAAAGAAATGCGTTTGCATATAAGGAAACTTAAAGAAGACCTGCAAATTTTGCTGGATAAGGAGAGCGTAAAAAAGACAGGTGAATTGCCAGACAGTAATATTAATTAGCCAGCAAATATCTGCACACCTTCCATATTCATCGTATTGCCCGTCGTTGTTTGTTTTCACCAATACATTTTAGGTTTAAACTCTGTCCCAAAAAGAAAGATCAGCTTGGTTTTTTGTGAAAGGAAGTATCTTTAATCTCGTTTTTTAAGGGTTTAGGGTTGAAAAAATTCCTGCTATTCTTAGCAGGATTTTTTTTGTTATTTATCAATACTGCTTAAAGTGGTATATGGTTATTCCACAGCATCAGCCAAGGCGGCTAAAATTTTTTTCCCTCCATATTTTCATAAGCCCTACTTTTAAACCATGAGAAAACATTTATTAATACATTCTGCTGCCAGTAGCTTAATAGTTATTTTATGCCTGCTAAATGCTTTGACATCCAAAGCACAAACACCTGACCCACAAAAATTATTTACGCCCGCTTACAATGACCCGGGGTCGAATATTTACCGTTCGGTGAAGGGCGTTCCGGGACCTGGTTACTGGCAAAACAGGGCAGATTATATTATTCATGCTGCGTTAAACGAAGGAGATTCATCCATTAATGGCGATGTTACCATTAATTACACCAACAACAGCCCGGACTCGCTTGACTACCTGTGGCTGCAGCTTGATCAAAACCTTTTTAAACCTACATCAAGAGGAAATGCTGCCACTCCAACCACTGGCGATCGTTTTGATGTGAAAGGATATGATAAAGGTGGTTATAATATCACAAAGGTTACGGTGATGTATGCCGGCAAAACCTACGAAGTGCAGCCTGTTATAAGCGACGCGAGAATGCAGATCCGTTTGCAAAAATCCATGCATCCTAAAGGTGATAAGATAAGTATGAAGATCGATTATAATTTTTCAATACCTGTTCATGGCGCAGACAGAATGGGCAGATTTATAATGCCGGAAGGACAAACGTATGAGATTGCAGAATGGTATCCGCGCATGTGTGTGTACGATGATATAGAAGGCTGGAACACATTGCCCTACATGGGTCTGGGAGAATTTTATTGTGAATATGGTGACTTCGATTATTATGTTACCGTACCTGCAGATATGATCGTTTACGGTTCCGGTGATCTGCAAAATCCAACACAGGTATTAACATCGGATGAAATAAAAAGATTAGCGAAAGCAAGACAAAGTGATTCTACCATTTATATTATTAAACCAGATGAAGTGGCTAAGCCTTCAACAAGACCAACCACATCTGGAACACTAACATGGCATTTTAAAATGGAGCATTCAAGAGATGTTGCGTGGACTGCTTCCAAAGCACTGGTGTGGGATGCGGCAAGAGTTAATTTGCCATCCGGAAGAAAAGCCATTGCCATGTCCGCTTATCCATTGGCTAGTATAGGCGCAGACAGTTATTCGAGGGGAACTGAATATCTTAAAAACAGCATCGAGATCTATTCAAAAGCATATTATGAATATCCCTGGAACAGCGCCGTAAATATTGGCGGCACTGTAACAGGTATGGAATACCCGGGAATTATTTATGATACCTATCGTGCAAAAGGCGGCGGATTGTATGAACTTATTACACATGAGATCGGTCACAACTGGTATCCCATGTTAGTGGGCAGTAATGAGAGAGAATACATGTGGCAGGATGAAGGTTTTAATACATACATCAACTGGTATTCAGAAAAAATGTTTAACAATGGTGAGTATGCCCGCAATGCTGATTTTGTACGAATCATGCGAAATTATACACGCACAGAATCGCGTCATCATTCGCCACTGATTACACCTTCCGAAGCAATGCCGTTAACCGATTATGGTGATTATTATAACAAAACAGCCGTTGGTTTAACACTGTTGCGCGATGAAATTGTTGGTCCTGATAAATTTGACTACGCGTTCAGAAAATACACCGAAGCATGGGCGTTTAAACATCCAACACCATATGATTTTTTTCATTGCATCAATAATGCGGCGGGAGAGAAGCTTGACTGGTTTTGGAAGAGCTGGTTCTTTACAACTGATTCATTAGACCAGGCTATTACCAATGTAAAGATAGATGCAGATAGCGCGTACATCACTGTTGAAAACAAAGGCGAACTTATTATGCCAGTGATTGCAAAAATCACACAAACTACCGGTGATACAGCAATAGTAAAATTACCTGTTGAAGTTTGGGAACGCGGCGGTACATGGACATTTAAATATGTTGGAAATAATCCCGTTGCCAAAGTTCAGCTTGATCCTGAAGAAGTATTGCCTGATGTAAACCGATCAAACAATGACTGGAGTGCTGACGGCAAACAATAACCTGTTTTTTGGATTTTAAATTGGCGTCTTTATTGATCAGGAATATCAATAAAGACGCCTAAATATTATTCTGTACGCAACGATTTCACGGGATTTGCAACTGCCGCTTTTATTGCCTGGAAGCTTACGGTTATCAATGCAATTAATATCACCAGTATTCCTCCTGATGCAAACAACCACCAGCTAAGTGAAATACGGTAAGGATAATTCTGCAACCATTTATTGGCAACGATCCATGCAGCTGGTATGGAAATGACCAAAGAAATCAATACCAGTTTTAAAAAATCTTTGGAAAGAATGGTAACGACTTTGTTTACAGATGCGCCCAACACTTTGCGAATGCCAATTTCTTTTGTGCGTTTTTCTGCTGATAGAACAGATAAGCCAAATAAACCGATGCAGGAGATGAAGATAGTGAGTATTGCACCAAACAACATGATCTGTTTCCACTTTGCTTCTGCATCATAATTCTTCCTGTTTTCATCATTCATAAAAGTATAACTATACGGGCTGAGCGGAAACATTTGCTTAAACGTTTTTTGTATGGTTTTTAAACTTGACGACGCTGTGTTTGGTTTTATTTTTATAAACACCTGCCCATAATTATTATCCTTTTTCATTGTAAATACTTCCGGGCCGATTTTTTGACTGAGTGACTGATAATGGTAATCTTTCACAACGCCGATTACAGTATATTTTTTATTGTTATCGTACCAAAAATTTATAGTCTGACCAATGGGATTTTTCCACCCTGCCTGTTTTACAAATGTTTCATTTACTAAAACGGAATTGGCAGAATCTGAAGGAAAAGCGGGAGAGAAGTTTCTTCCCTGCGCTAACGGAATTTTAAATGTTGGCAGAAAGTTTTCATCAACCGTTTCATAATCGAATTGAATGGTAGAATCGTTGGCAACCTTTGCAACAGTACCCCAACTGCCACCATTGCGCGGTGCAACGCTTATAATGTTTGGGTCTTTTAATAACTCATTTCTGAAAAGCCATGCTTCATCATGTGTTTTAAAACTGTTACCAACACGTATAATGTTTGTATCATCATAGCCTAATTTTTCTGTAGTTAAAAAATTAAACTGTTTGTAAATAGTAAATGTTGCGATGATGAGAAATGAAGCAAGCGCAAACTGTAAAACAACAAGCGACTTTTGCAAATAATTTTTTCCGGCGATATTAAAACGGCTGTATAAAGTTTGTACGGGGTTATAACCGGATAAAACAAGTGCAGGATAAAAACCAGCGAGCAAAGAAGTGATTATAAACAGCACGATATAGCCACCAACTAGTTTCGCATCAAACAAATAAGAAAGCGCCAATGATTTGTTTGAAAGATTATTAAATACAGGCAGAATTAATTCTACTAATCCAATCGCCAGTGCAAAAGCAATAATGCACAACAAAAAAGATTCACCTAAAAATTGAATGATGAGTTGTTTTCTATCGCCGCCAACAACTTTTCTTATACCGATTTCTTTAGCGCGTTTTACAGAACGCGCAACGGTAAGATTTACGAAGTTGATGCACGCAATAAGCAATATAAACAATGCAATGCCTGAAAGTATATATGAATACATTGGGTTGCTTGCATCTGACAAACCATTTTGTGCGGGCAGTTCTGTGCTCATATGCATATCAAGAAAAGGTTGTAATTGGTAAACGCTTTTCCAGTTATCTACGTCATCACCAAACTGCGCCCTTAATGATGTAATTGCTTCTTTTGAATCCTGGTTATAAAATTTATTCATCTTTGATTCAACCGACTGAATATTTGCGTGTGAAGGAAGCACGACAAATGTGTTGAGAAAAAAGTTGAACCAGTTCTGGCTATTTGATGCATCTTCTTTTGATTCTTTTATTGGCAGAAGCATATCAAATTTTATAGAAGAATTTTGCGGGCATTTTTTTGCAACAGCCGTTACTTTATGCAGAACGAAAGTGCTGTCATCTTTCAGCATAATTATTTTGCCAATTGCATTTGTTGTTCCAAATTCTTTTTTTGCTTCATCTGCAGAAATTACAACGGATAACGGATCTGTTAAGCACGTGTGTGGATTACCGGCTATTAATGGAAAAGAAAATACATCAAAAAAAGTTGAATCAGCATACAATAAATCCTGGTCTTTAACTTCTGTACCGAGCTTAATATTTTCACTTCCGCTTTGCACGCGAACAAAAGCTTTTATTTCAGGAACATTTTGTGCAAACCGCGGTCCCTGCAAATAACCTGTGTTTGGATCTTTTCTTCCTTTCACGCCATTCTTATCAATGCCCTGCGTTGTTATGCGATAAATGTTATTTACATTTTTATGAAAGCGGTCATAGCTCACTTCATCTTTTACATACAGAATGATGAGCATGGCACAGGCAAGCCCGATACTTAATCCTGCAATATTTATAAAGGAATAGACTTTGTTTCTTGCAAGATTTCTTAATGCGATTTTGAAATAATTTTTAAACATAAAAGAAAATTTCTGATGTATGATTTTTGGATCTCTGATTTATTTATTCACGATTGACGTTTCACGTCTCACGTTCATCATTCCGTTCTCAAACTCTTCACTGGATTTGCCACTGCTGCTTTTATTGTTTGAATGCAAATCAATAAAGCGGTTATCAAGCCCAAACAAATAATTGAAATAATAAATGGTGTTGCGGTCACATTAATTCTGTAAGCATAACCTTGCAGCCAGTTATGCATAATCATGTAAGCAAGCGGGCATGCGATGATTGCCGCGATTACGATGATCCATAAGAATTCTTTCATGAATAAACTGATGATACCACTTACCGAAGAACCCAAAGCTTTCCTGATACCAATTTCTTTGGTGCGTTTTTGAATGCTTAATGAAATCAATCCAAGCACACCAAGTAATACGATGATTAATGATAAAACAGTTGATGTATAAGCAGCTTGTTGCAACTGCAATTCGGTGCTGTAAATTTTTTGCAATGTTTCATCCATAAATTGGTATTCGAACGGAGCGCCCGGCATTAATGCAGACCATTTTTTTTGCAGCGCATTTATTTCATCCGGAATATTTCCCGGCTTTAACCTTATGGTGAGATAGCGATAAAGTGGATTGAGTTTTACATTCACAAAACACATTACAGGAATGGTTCCCTGCATACTCCATAAATGAAAATCTTTCACCACACCTGAAATAGTAAAGATGGTGTTGCCATAACCTTGCAATTTTATTTGTTGGTTGATGGCATCATGTGCATGCTTCCAGCCAAATGCTTTTGCGAACGTTTCGTTGATAACAATTTTTGAAGAATCATCCGCTTGGTTGTTATTAAAAAAAATGCCGGCAACCATTGGCACTTTATACGTTGCCGCATAATTTTCATCCGTAGTATAAAGCTCTGTATAGGTTGCCTGCGTTGAATCCTGTCCTAATGTATAAGCAGCGCCACTTCCATTATTTCCGTTTGGAATTTCCCATGATACCGTAGCATTACTTACCTGCGGCATAGATGAAATTTCATTACGAATAGTTTCCATGTGCGCAACGCCTTTCGCACTCCAGTCTCTTGGCACCTGCGCAGATATGAGATATTCTTTATCATAACCTAAATCTTTACCAAATAAATAATTTACCTGTTTCGAAATAATGATGCTGCCAATTAAAACAACTGCTGCAATGCAAAACTGAAAAGCGACCAATGATTTACGCAATAAAATATTTTCTTTTATTGATGTAAGCTTTCCCTTAATTACTTCAGCAGATTTCAAAGATGATAAAACCATTGCAGGATAAATACCGGCAAGCAAACCAATGATAAGTGCAAGTATTATTGGTATAAAATATAAATAAAAAGGAAAACTGAATAATGTTGGAATGTCTTTGCCCAATACATTACTCAAATAAGGACGCATGAACACATAAATTATAAGTGCAACCATTGTTGAAAAGAAAACAAGCAAAACCGATTCGGTTAAGAACTGGAGTATTAATTGTTTTCGCATGCCGCCAAGTACTTTGCGCACACCAATTTCTTTCATGCGGGATGATGCTTTGCTGATGGAAATATTTATGAAATTGATGATAGCCATCAACAGAATAAATGCAGCAATGCACGAAAGCGTGTACAACATTTTTTCAACCAGGTTATTATTCGCCTGCAAATAATAATCGTTTAACGATACAAGCACCGTATGTGTTTGTTTAAGGTCTGTTGAAGTATTTTGATGTATCAAATGGCGGATGGGTTCTTCAAGTTGTTTTGGTGTAACACCTTTTTGCAATTCAATGTAACTAACAATTCCGGAGTTGTTCCAGCTATCAATTTGTCGGTTAAAAAAGTTTACAGAGCCAAGTGACAAGAAAACGCCGTTAATATTATTGTCATTTATTTTGGTTACAGAATTATCTGGCAGTGATTTTAAAACAGCCGTGATCATAAAATCATGTTTGCTGCCTGAAAAATTATCTATGGTTAGTGTTTGTCCAACAACATTTGTTTTGCCAAAATATTTTTTTGCAAGTTCTTCTGTAATTACAACAGAAAACGGGTCGTTAAAAGCTGTTTTAATATTGCCATACAAAACCGGGAAACCATACATTGAAAAGAGTGTGCTGTCATTTATCTGAATGCCTTCGCGAAAATGTTTATCACCTTTTGATACAGTTGAAGTAATACCATCCCAGCGATAATAGTTAGCAACCAGACCCGGGTATTGTTCTTTCAATGCTTTAGCAAGATTGCCAAATGTTGTTAGATATAAAGTCGGGTCGGTTCCATATTTTGTTTGAATGATATATTGATCATTTTCATTTTTAAGTGAAGCATTTACCTGCAAAGCATTCCAAACATAAGCACCAATTAAAAATGCAAATGCAATTCCAATCGCGAGCCCGCCAATATTAATTAATGAATGGAATTTATATTTTGAAATATTGCGCCATGCGATTTTGAAATAATTTCTAAACATAGAAGTTGATTTCGAAATTTAGGAATTGGGAATTTCGAAATTGCAATTTCCCAATCTCCCAATCATACTTTTCCCAATTATTTATTCGGTTCTTAAACTTTTAATCGGATTGCTAACCGCTGCTTTTATTGCCTGGAAGCTGATGGTGATTACTGCAATTAATAGCGCAACCATTCCAGCCAATGCAAAAACCCACCACGCAATATTTATCCGGTAGGCATAATCCTGCAGCCATTTGTTCATTGCAAAAAATGTTACAGGAATTGAAATGATAAATGCAATTAGCACCAGTGATAAAAATTCCTTTGATACCAGCACCAAAACATTTTGCACAGAAGCACCTAACACTTTTCGAATGCCAATTTCTTTTGTGCGTTGTTCAATTACAAATGCGGATAAGCCAAATAAACCAAGTGTTGCAATGATGATGGCAAGTATTGCAAACGCAGAAAATATTTGTTGCGTTCTTAATTCGCTTGCATACAATTCAGCAAATTTCTCATCAAGAAAATTATAGCTTAATGGTCCCTGCGGATTAAATGAATTCCATTTTGTTTTGAGGTCATTTAAAAATCCTGTTACGTCTGCTGTTTTTATTTTGATGATAAGACCGCCATAATTATTTCCAAGCAACATCATTAATGGCGCAATTTTTTGTTTGGCTGATGCATAATTAAAATCGTTCATCACACCTATTACTTTAAACGAATGTTGACCTGAACGCACAATCGTTTTGCCAATAGGATTTGTATTGTTCCAACCTAACTGTTTTACTGCAGCTTCATTAATAACAACTGCATTGCCGCTGTCTGATCCAAAGTCTTTTGAAAAATATCTTCCTTCTTTTATTTGAATGCCGAGTGTTTTTAAATAATCATAATCTACATGATAAATGTTCATGTGAATTTCTGTGCCGTTGCCATTTTCATTTACAGGATATACTTCTGTTCCGTCCATAAAAACATCACCGGGTACTGATCGTGAAATGGTGGCTGCAACAACGCGGCTATCCTGCAAAACACTTTGCTTAAATGCATCCTGGTTTTGCCCCATCAATCTTCCATCAGGCAAATACAAAACCTGTTCTTTATCGTAACCCAGTTTTTTATTTTGCATATAATGCAACTGTTGGTAAACAATAATGGTTGAAATGATGAGTGCGGTTGAAACAAAAAACTGGAAAATAATTAAACCGCTTCGCAATGAACTTTTGCTGCGACCTGTGCCTGATGAACCTTTTAAAACTTTTATGGGATTGAAGGATGATAAAAAGAATGATGGATAAATGCCGGCTACAAGTCCAACAAAAAATATCAATGCAATCAGTGCAAGGATGAATTTATAGTTGAGTAAATCACCAACATGAATCTGCTTTCCTGAAACCTGGTTAAAGTATGGAAGCAATACAAGTATTAAAACAATTGCAAGCAACATGGCGCAGAAACTCATGAGCACAGATTCAGATAGGAACTGTTTTATTAATTGCAGTTTTCCTGAACCCATTACTTTTCTAACGCCCACTTCCTTTGCTCGTTTTACAGAACGTGCAATGGAAAGATTAGTGAAGTTTACACAGGCAAGCAACAAAATAAATATGGCAAGCACTGAAAAAATATAAACGTATTGTATATCGCCGTTGGGCTCAATTTCGCTTTTTGTATGCGCGTATAAATGAATATCAGTCAGTGGTTGTAAAGTGAACACAAAAGTGTTCACCGATTTCTGTGCTTC